>JASIBM010000340.1 GCA_030045175.1 Streptosporangiaceae bacterium
CAACCGCCAGCCGGGCACTGCCCTTCCCGGGTTTAGCTCAGGGCGAACCACGGCGCGTTAGGGCCGCTTGCTGAGCAGCTTTACCTGCGCCTTGCGCTCTGCCTCGGCCTGCTGCTCCAGGGAATGGCCACCTGCCTGCCGCAGCAGCGCCTTGGTCGCCCGCGCGGCCGCCGGGTCGACCGTCAGCAGGGCAGCCACCAGATCGGCTACCGCCGCGTCAAGCTCGGGCGCAGGGACCACAAGCTCGGCGAGGCGCAGCAGCAACGCCTCGGCCGCGGTGACAGTCCGGGCGGTCAGGCACAGCTCGATCGCCCTGGGCAGCCCGACGATGTCGACCAGTGGCTTGGTCCCGGTCAGGTCGGGAACCAGCCCGAGCGCGGGCTCCTTCATGCACAGCGTCGCGTCATCGGCCAGGATGCGCAGGTCGCAGGCGAGCGCGAGCTGGAATCCCGCGCCGATCGCGTGCCCTTGAACGGCAGCGATGGAGACGATCGCCGGGTTCCTGAGCCATAGATACCCGGCCTGGTACCCGGCGATCGCTTGCTCGGAAATGGCCAAGCCGCCAATTGGCTCCTCGCCAGGGACGCCGTTGGCAGAGAACAGCCGCAGGTCGATTCCGGCGCAAAAGGATGGCCCCTGGCCGCGCACCACTACCACCCTGACCTCGGGTGGCAAGGAGGCGCCAATCACCGCGAGGCCCTGCCAGGTTGCCGGAGTCATCGCGTTGCGACGCTCCGGCCTGGCTAGCGTGACGGTGGCCACCTCACCGTCGATCGCGAGCATGAGCCCGCCCGCCATCAGCTCGGTCTGGCTGCTCGTCACGCCGATCTCCTGGTCTGGCCGCGGATGCTGGCTCTGCTTGTCGTGAACTCAGCCCTTCGCCTTGCCCCGGCCCCTGGTCGCACCACCCCTGCTACGGAGCGCGACATGGGACTCGGCCAGTATCCGGTGGATGAATCCATACGACCGGCCGGTCGATGCGGCCAGCGCCCGGATGCTCTCCCCCGCGCTGTACCGTTTCTCCAAGTCAGCGGCCAGTCTCGTGCGTTCTGCACCGGTTACCCTGGTGCCCTTCTTAAGAGTTTCGGTCACGCCTTCCTCCCGGTGACTTTCAGCGGCCCTGCGTTACCGTATCCCGCCATGATCACTCATCAAGTCGTGATCGGCTACCCAGACGGCAGCAAAAAGATCGGGACATTTGCCGACCATCACGCCAGCGCGACCAGATCGGCCAGATCCGGGCTCCAGATGTCCTCCACCCCATCGGGCAGCAGCAGCACCCGCTCCGGGCCGAGCGCCTCGACCGCGCCCTCGTCGTGGGTGACGAGGACGATCGCACCGCGGTAGCGGCGCAGCGCGGACAATATCTCGGCGCGGCTACCCGGATCCAGGTTGTTGGTCGGCTCGTCGAGCAGCAGCACGTTCGCGCCCGAGGTAACCAGCAGGGCCAGCGCGAGCCTGGTCTTCTCCCCGCCAGAAAGCACGCCGGCCGGCTTGGCCACGTCGTCGCCTGAGAACAGGAACGAGCCGAGGATCCTGCGCTGCTCGGCCTCGGCAAGGTCGGGCGCCACGGACCGCATGTTGTCGAGCACGGTCCTGTCGTTGTCGAGGGTCTCGTGCTCCTGGGCGTAGTAGCCAATGCGCAGCCCGTGCCCTGGCCGCACCTCGCCGGTGTCCGGCGCCTCGACGCCGGCCAGCAGCCGAAGCAGGGTGGTCTTGCCCGCCCCGTTCAGGCCGAGCACGACGATCCTTGCGCCCTTGTCGATGGCCATGTCCACGTCCGTGAACACCTCGAGCGAGCCGTAGGATTTCGACAGCGCCTGCGCGGAAAGCGGCAGCTTCCCGCAGTGCACGGGCTCAGGGAAGCGCAGCCTGGCCACCCGGTCGGCCTGCCGGTCGGCGCTGACGCCGGAGAGCAGCTTGTCGGCCCGCTTGGCCATCGCCTGCGCGGCCTTGGCCTTGGTCGCCTTGGCTCGCATCTTGTCCGCCTGCGCGTGCAGGGCGGCGGCCTGGCGCTCGGCGTTCACCCGCTCCCGGCGCCTGCGCCTGGCGTCGGTCTCGCGCTGCTCCAGGTACGCCTTCCAGCCCACGTTGTAGACATCAAGCTCGGCCCGGTCGGCGTCGAGGTGGAACACCTTGGTGACCAGGGCGCCGAGCAACTCGGTGTCGTGGCTGACCACGATCAGCCCGCCACGATAGGCGCGCAGGTGATCGCGCAGCCAGCTCACCGAGTCGGCGTCGAGGTGGTTGGTGGGCTCGTCGAGCAGCAGCGTGGTCGCCCCGCCGAACAAGATCCTGGCGAGCTCGACCCGCCGCCGCTGGCCACCCGACAGGGTGCGCAACGGCTGCCGCAGCACCTTGGCCGGGAGCCCGAGGCTGGACGCGAGCGACGCGGCCTCCGCCTCTGCCGCGTAGCCGCCGAGCACCGTGAGCCGCTCCTCCAGCTGGCCATACCGCCGGACGGCAACGTCGCGCCTGGCCGGGTCCGGGTCGGCCATGCCCGCCTCGGCGCGGCGCATCCCGGCGAGCACCTCGTCTAGTCCGCGAGCCTGCAAGATCCGGTCGGTGGCCAGCACGTCAAGGTCGCCCACCCTGGTGTCCTGCGGCAGGTAGCCGATCGTCTCGTTGCCGCGCGCCGTGCCCGCGGCCGGCTGAGCCTCCCCGGCCAGCACCTTGAGCAGCGTCGTCTTTCCCGCGCCGTTCCTGCCTACCAGGCCGATCTTGTCACCGGCCGCCACCTGGAAGGTCGCCGCTTGTACCAGCAGGCGCGCGCCCGCGCGCAACTCAAGATCACTTACCGAGATCATGGGAGGGTTCGCTCGCTCTCAAACTTCTCTAACAGGGCAAATAGGACAACAGCGGGCGCGCGGCAGCGCGACACCGAGTAAGCCCGTCACGAGCGGAGCGGTTGCATGCCCGCAATCCTAGCCGAGCGGCGACACCGGCCGGGGCGCGCGTCACGACGGGCAGCCCACGGCGGGCCACCGCCTAGATCTTGGTGAAATGCTCGAAGCACTCATAGCCAGGGTCGGCGCCGGCGAACGCGGCCGCCTCGGACCGCTTGACCGCCAGGTAGGCGCGTCGGCGCAGGTCGCCGAGTGTGCCCAGAAGGAACTCGTCCGCCTCGAGCGCGTCGAGCGCCGCTGACAGCGAGCCTGGCAGCCGGTGCGCGCCCAACGCGGCGCGCTCGGCGTCGGTCAGGGTCGCCGGGTCCACGTTGACCGCGTCGCCAGGGTCGAGCTTGCGCCGGATGCCATCGAGTCCGGCCCAGATCACGGCGCCAAGGGCCAGGTACGGGTTGGCGCTCGAGTCGGATGGCTTGAACTCGATGTTGACCGATCCGGCCGGGTCGTCGCGCATCGGCGAGCAGATCCTGACCGCGGCCTCCCTGTTGTCCATGCCGTAGCAGGTGTAGGCGCTCGACCACATCTGCGGCGCGAGCCTGCGGTAGCTGTTGACGCTGCCGCAGGTCAGCGCCACAAGCGCGGGCAGGTGCGCGAGCAGCCCGCCGATCCAGTGATAGCCGGCTGGCGACAACTTGTACCGGTCGTCTGGGTCGTAAAAGACCGCCCGCTCGCCCGGCTCTGAGCCTGGACCGAGCTCACGCGGTGCTAGCCCGGGGGGATGACCCCCCGGAACCCCCCACAGCGAGAGGTGCAGGTGCGCGCCGTTGCCCGCCTGATCCGGGATCGGCTTGGGCGCGAGGCTGGCCCACAGGCCCTGGCGGAACGCGACGCCACGGACGGTCTCCCGGTACAGGACGTGATTGTCGGCGGCGCGCAGCGCCGGGGCGTGCCGCACCGATATCTCCTGCTGGCCGTGGCCAAGCTCGGGGTAGTAGTGCTCGACCACCATCCCCTGCGCCTCCAGCGCCTCCGCCACGCTCATCGTGTAGTCGTGCGCGAGGTGAAACCCGGTCGCCGAGTAGCACAGGCTGTCGTCGGCGGCACCAGCCGGTCGGACCCGGCCCCGGCCTCCCGGCGCCCGAGCGTGAACTCAGGCTCGAACGCGGCGACCGCGGCGTAGCCAGCGCTGGCCAGGTCGGCGATCGCCGCCTTGAGGTACGTCCGCGCGCAGCCGCCCCACGCCTGGCCATCAGGCTGCACCAGGTCGGCCAGCATGGCGCCGGCGCCGGGCGCATAAGGCAGCGGCACGAACGTGTCCGGATCGGGCATGATCCGGACCTCGCCGACCGGGCCCATG
>JASIBM010000341.1 GCA_030045175.1 Streptosporangiaceae bacterium
TTACCCGCACGTGCGGCCAGGGCCGCCAGGTCGGGCTCGGCCTCTCGCCACGCCCGGCCGAACGCGCGCATGTAAGGCAGCTTGTCGTACCTGGTGCCGAGCACCATCTCGGGCACCAGCGGCGAGAGCACCGTGTCGGCCTCCTGCCAGCCGATGTGGTCGAGCAGTTCGAACGCCTTCTGCGCGAAGATCATCGAATGGCCGTAGGCCAGGAAGTGGTCGGTCACGGCGGTGAGCAGCATGTGCCGCAGCGCGGCAGGGGCGACGCCGGCCGCGATCAGGCCGCGCAGCAGCGCCTCGGCCTCCTCGGCCCGCTCCGCGTCGACGAGCAACGGGTAGGCGGCTAGCGCGGCGTCGACCGACCCGTAGGCGGTGACCGGGTCGACCGGGTCCGGCCGGGGCCGCGCCGGACGGCGAACCTGGTCCTGCGCCGCCACCGACAGGCCCTGTATCACCGGCAGCGCGCGGAGCGACTCGGCGAAGAACTGGCTAAGCCGCAGGCAGTCGGTCAGCGTCGCGAGCGAGTGGTCCCAGCCGTACTCCGCGCGCGGCGCCGCGTACCTGACGCCCTCGCGCACCACGTCGGCCAGCGGGGTGCCGATCCGCTCCAGCCGCATCGCGTCCCGCGCCAGCCGGCCGACGTCCAGGTCGTCCATGGCCGCGGTCAGGCTGGCGAACAGGTCCGGCCTGATGACCTCGGCCGACGGGTCGGCCACGTCGACGAAGACCTGCCCGTCGCGTACCTGGACCGGGTACGTCCTGACGTTCTCCCCGCCGTAACGGCACCTGCCCGTGTCCAGTTCGAACTTCCAGTTGTGCCAGGCGCACGTGAGCACGCCCGCGCCGCCTGATTCGGTCACGTCGCCGCGCACGAGCGCGTAACCCTGGTGCGGGCACCGATTGTCGCAGGCGAAAATCCCGCGAGAGGTACGGAACAGTGCAATCCGCTTGTCGAGGTGGGCGAACGACCTCGCGTCGCCCGCGCTCATGTCATCCAACGCCACGGCACGGACCCAATTGCTCACGCTGACCTCCACGAACGAAAGCCGAACCCGACGCTACGACGCTATTTCCTGAAGTGCACTTGAAGTCAAGCCCGCGCACGCGGGGGTTCGGACACGCCGAGCGGCTCGGTGAATGGCTCCTGGCGTGACCTGTGAGCATGATGGGTAAAGGTCAACGTAAACCTGCGGTCGTCCAATCGGTTGCCAGCCAGGGCCGGGCCGGTGCGAGGTTGCCATGGCAGCGCGTCGCTCATCGCGGACTGACGGGGGCGCGGGCGCGATCACCGCGCCACCGCCCCCTTCGCCACGGCCGCGCCGCGGCGGGATCGCGCTTCGCCTCGGCGGCCTCGAATTCACCACGCCGGACACCAGGCGCGATCAGGTCAGGCGGCGGCGCAGGTTCCGGCGGGTACGACGGCTGCTTGGCATCGCGGGCGCCTTGGCGCTGCTCGCGGTCAGCGGCTTCACCGGCCTGATGCTGATCACCCCGTCGGTGGGCAACGCCCCTGCCCTGGTCCAGGCGCTGGACCGGGCCCACCTCAGCGCCTATCCGGGCCCGCCGGTCCCGGCTCGGTTCGAGGCCGCGCTGGTCACCGCTGAGGATCAGCGGTTCTACACCGAGGCCGGCCTCAGCCCCGCGCCGATGGCTGGCGTGCTCATCGGCCACCTGGCCGGGCGATCGGATCAATCCGGCCGGGGCGGACCGGATCAAGGCGCCACGATCGCCCAGAAGCTGGCCAGGGTTTTGTACCTGGGCACGCGGTCGGGGCTGCTGGCAGACGAAGAACAGATCCTGCTCGGCATCAAGCTGACATACAGCTACTCCCATGCGCAGATCCTGCGCATGTACGCCGACGTCATGTACTTCGGCGGGGGGTACTACGGGCTGGCGGCGGCCAGTTGCGGCTACTTCGCCGAACGGCCAGCCGCGCTGTCCTGGGCGCAGGCAGCGATTCTCGTCGCGGTCGCGCAGGCACCACTGGCCAACGACCCGGTCACGCACCCCGCGAACGCGCGAGCGGGTGAGGCGCTCGTCCTCGCCCAGCTCAGTGCCGCAGGCAAGCTCACCAGCGCGCAGGAGACGCAGGCATTCGACCAGTCGCTGAACCTGGCGCCACGGCACTCTGGCCGAGGCCGCTGCTAGGACGAGCCTGCGAGGAGCTGCTAGCGGCTGACTTGCCCGGCGTCCTGAGCGACGGAGCCGACGGCTGAGCATCTTGATTCGCGGGTACACACCGATCGCGTGGGGACCAGTGCCGCAATGCCCGCCAGGTGGTGGGCTCGTCATGAGCAAGGAAGGCATCGTCACGCGCGGCAAGCCGACGCGGCGGAGCCGGCCGAGGGCTCGCCGGACAGGCCTGCTGGTTCGTCGCGCGGCTGGGCCGCCTGGGCAACGATGGGCCGCGAGCACGGGCTCTTCTGCGCGGTCCTGCTCGTGGCCGCACTCGCACGGCTGTTCGTCGTGCTCGGCTACCCGCCAGCCTTCTGGTTCTTCGACAGCCTGCCGTACGTCCGGGCGCTGTTCCCCCTGACGCCTTACCGTGTCCGGCCAGCCGGCTACTCGTTCTTCCTTGTGCTGCTCGAGTCGTTCCACAGCTTGCGGCTGGTCACCGCCGTGCAAGCCGGCCTGGGCCTGGCGATGGGGACGGCGGTCTACGCGGTGCTGAGGCGGCACCAGGTCCCTGGCTGGGGGGCGACGCTGGCGGCCGCCCCGGTGCTCTTGTCGGCCTACGAGCTCCAGATGGAGCACTACGTGCTCAGTGACACGCTCTTCGGGCTGCTTGTCACGCTCGCGCTGGTGATGATGATGTGGCAGCCGGTGCCGCCTGCCTGGATGTGCGCGCTCGTCGGGCTGGTACTTGCGTGGGCCACCCTGGATCGCGAGCAGGGCATCTTGCTGCCGGTCCTGTTCGGGCTGTACCTGTGCGTCCGCCTGGTCCGGCGAGTTCGCGTTCGCAAGGCGCTGGCGAGCATCGCGGCGATGTGCCTGGCGGCGGCGATCCCCGTCCTGGCTTACGCCTGGTGGTTTGCGCAGGTCAACGGATCGTTCCAGCTCACGTCGAGCACGGGGGTCTTCCTGTACTCGCGGGTCAGCGCGTTTGCCCGGTGCTCGGTGATCAAGCCGCCGGCCGACGAGCGCTGGCTGTGCATCTCCACGCCGCCAGGCAAGCGGCCGGACGCGACCTACTACGCCTGGAGCCCCAGGTCACCGGTCAACATCAAGCCGCCAGGGGGCTCGGCGTTCGACTCGCGGGCCGACAGCCTCGCGACGAACTTCGCTCTCCGCGCGATCAAGGCGCAGCCATCTGCCTACCTGGGGGCGGTCTGGCGCGCTACGGCGGAGAACTTCGCCTTCCAGCTCGCCGGCAGCGCGGCGTGGTTCTCCGCGAGGCAGTACATGTTCCCCGCGGCCACGCCCGAGTCGCTGCGGGCGCTTGCCCGCGCCAACCGGGAGTTGCCCTATTACAAGGACGCCTACGCCTACAACGGCGGTGGCGATCCGAGCACCAGGATCGTCCAGCCGTTCGCCGGCTGGATGCGGGCTTACCAGCGCTTCGTGGTGCTGCCCGGGCCGGTGCTCGGGCTCATCGTGATCGCGGGGCTGGCTGGCATCGCCCCTGGCTGGCGCCGCCGCGGCGGCCCGGCGCTCCTGCCATGGCTCACCGGCGTGGCGCTCATCGTCACCCCGGCCGCGACCACCGACTACGGCGCCCGTTACCTGATCGCCAGCATCCCGGCGTTTTGCATCGCCGCCGCGATCGGCGTGAAGGACATCAGCGACTGGGCCACGGCACCCACCGCTCAGGCCGGCGCGGCGTAGCGGCAGTCCGGGCAACCCGCTGGCGACGTGGCGCCTTGGGAGCCTTAGGAAAGGCGCTCGATCTGGCGCATCTTGTTGGTCGCGTCCAGGGCGGCGACCTTGTAGGACTCGGCCAGGGTCGGGTAGTTGAACACGGCGTCCACGAGGTAGTCGACGGTGCCGCCGCAACCCATGACCGCCTGGCCGATGTGCACGAGCTCGGTGGCGCCGGTGCCGAAGACGTGCACCCCGAGCAACGTCCGGTCGGCGAGCGAGACGAGGATCTTCAGCACGCCGTACGAGTCGCCGACGATCTGGCCGCGAGCCAGTTCCCGGTACCGGGAGACGCCCACCTCGAATGGCACGTTCTCGGCCGTGAGCTGGTCTTCCGTCCGGCCGATGAAGCTGATCTCTGGGATGCTGTAAATGCCGATCGGCGGGTGCTGGCCGGTCACAGGCAGCGGCTCTCCGCAGGCGTGGTGCGCGGCGAGCCGTCCCTGCTCCATGGAGGTCGCCGCCAGGGCGGGAAAGCCGATTATGTCACCGACGGCGTAGATGTGCGGCACCGAGGTGCGGAAGAACTCGTCCACCTTGATCCTGCCGCGCTCGTCGGCGCGCAGGCCCGCCGCCTCCAGGTTCAGGTTGTCGCTGACGCCTTGCCGTCCGGCCGAGTACATGACGGTGTCCGCGGGGATCTTCTTGCCGCTGTGCAGCGTCGCGATCGCACCCTCCGGCCTGGACTCGACCGAGGCGACCGACTCCCCGAACCTGAACGTCACGGCCAGGTCGCGCAGGTGGTACTTCAGCGCCTCGACGACCTCGACGTCGCAGAACTCGAGCATCCTGTCGCGCTGCTCGACGACGGTGACCTTGGTGCCGAGGGCCGCGAACATGGACGCGTACTCGATCCCGATCACGCCGGCGCCGGCGACGACCATCGACCTGGGAACACGGTCCAGGTGCGTGATGCCGTCGGAGTCGATGATGGTCCGGTCGTCGAACTCGACGCTGGCCGGGCGGGCCGGCCTGGTGCCGGTGGCGATCACGATCTTCTCCGCGCTGACGCGCTGCGAGCGGCCACGGCCGTCGTCGAGCTCGACGACGTGCGGGTCGGTGAAGTACCCGGTGCCGGTCATGATCGTCACCCGGTTGCGGGACAACTGGCTGCGCACCACGTCGGTCTCGCGGTCAACCACGTGCCGGGTCCGGGCGGCCAGGTCCGCGATGGTGATCTCATCCTTGACCCGGTAGCTCTGGCCGTACATCTCGCGCTGGTCCAGGCCGGTCAGGTACAAGACGGCCTCGCGCATGGTTTTCGAGGGGATTGTTCCGGTATTGAGGCAGACCCCGCCGATCATGTCCTTGCGCTCGACGATAGCCACCCGGCGGCCCAGCTTCGCCGCCGCTATCGCAGCCTTCTGACCACCCGGGCCGGACCCGATCACCAGCAGGTCGAAGTCGTACACACGAGTCATTATGATCGCGCGCGCAGCTCGTTTGAAGCCCGCGAGGTCCGGTTCCCACGCTAGCGTCTAGGTTAACATATGTTATTCTGGACTATGTCGTTCATCGAGATCCTCATCCTGCGACGGCTGCGCGGCGGGCCAGCGCACGGCTACGAATTGCGCCAGCGGGTCGAGGAGACGACCGGCGTCCGGCTGAACAACAACTCGCTGTACCCGGCGCTGCGGCGGTTCGAAGAGGCCGGGGCCGTTACCAAGACCACGCAGCCGCAGCCGGGCGGCAGGCCGGCCCGGCTGGTCTACACGCTCACCGATACCGGGCGCGAGCTCCTGCACGACATGCTGGCTGACCTGCCAGCCGAGCATGCCGGAGACGAGTTCGAGTTCATCACCCGGCTCGGCCAGTTCTCGCTGATCTCACCTGCGGAGCGGGAACAGGTGCTCGGCGCCCGAGCCCGAGCCGTGCGCGAGCGCCTCGCGCACCTAAGGCGCATGCGGGACCAAGCCGACGCGAGCGGCGAGAGATGGGGCGCGATCGTCGTCGCAGAGCTGATCCACAGGTACTCCAGCGAACTGGCCTGGCTCGCGGACCTGACCACGCTGGTCCATCGGGACGACCCCGCCGAGCCCCTCGCCAGGCCAGACGCCAGGGAGCAGCCGTGACCGAGCTTGCCCCCAGTCAGGCGCAGGCCACGGTGGCACAGCGGCTCGGGCCGGCCGCGCAGTACGCGCTGCTGGCCGGACCCCTGCTGTCGATGGTGGACTCCAGCATCGTGAACGTGGCGGTCGAGCCGATCGCGAAGGAGCTGAACGCGAGCCTGACCGTCGTGCAGTGGGCAGTCAGCGGCTACCTGCTCGCGCTCGCCGCCGGGCTCGCCGCCACCGCGTTCCTCGCTCGCCGGTTCGGCACGCTGCCCGTATACCGGGCCAGCGTCATCGCGTTCACGATCACGTCAGCGTTGTGCGCGGCCGCCCCCAGCGCACAGGTCCTTGACGGCGCCCGCGTCTTGCAGGGGCTGGCCGCCGCCCCGCTTGTGCCGCTCTCGATGAGCATGATGCTGGGCCGGGGCGGAGGTGGCCGGGGCATATCACCGCTCGCCGGGATCATGCTGTTCCTCGGCCCGGCTCTCGGCCCTACCGCCGGGGGCGCGCTCATCGGCGCCGTCGGCTGGCGCAGCATCTTCCTGATCAACGTGCCGCTGGGGGCGACAGCCGCGGCGGTCATCGGCGCGATCCCCGCCTCGCTGGTGCCACCCAGCCGGCCCGGAGCCCGGTTCGACCTGCTTGGCCTGGTGCTGCTCGGTGCCGGGCTGACCGCGCTGCTGTATGGGGTCAGCCAGGGCGCCGCCGACGGATGGGCCGCGGCTACCGCGTGGGGACCGTGCGGCGCGGGGGCCGGGCTCGCGGCCTGTTACGCCGCGTGGGCGGGGCGCGCCGACCAGCCCGCGCTTGACCTGTCGCTGGCCAGGCAGCCGATCCCCGCCCTCTCGATGGGACTGTGCGCGCTAGCCTCGGTGGTGACCTGGGCTGCGATCTTCCTGCTGCCGACATTCGTGCAGTCCGCCCAGGGGCACAGCGCCCTCGCGGCGGGCCTGACCATGTTGCCCCAGGGCATCATCACCGGAGTGTCCGCTGCCCTGGGCCCGCGCGTGCTCACCCGCTTCACCGTGCGCGCGACCGTGGCGGCCGGGTTCGTGGTCCTGGCGACGGCCAGCCTCGGAATGCTCCTCATCGGCGCCGGCACCCCGCTGTGGCTGACGGCGACGATCCTGGCCTGCCGCTCGGTCTCGATCGGCCTGGTCATCAGCCCGCTGCTGCAGGCCCTGACCGATCGGCTGCGGCCCGAGCAAATGGCCGACGCCAGCACGCTGTTCAATGTCTGCCAGCGAATCGCAGGCTCTTTCGGCATCAGCCTGATCGCCGCGCTCTACGCGGCGCGCGCCGTGGCCGTTGGCCCCGTTCCGGCGTTGCACCTGACCGGCCTCGTGATCACCGCGATCTCAGCCGTAGGCGCGCTCGCCGCGCTGGCCCTGCCCGGGTCCCGCAACACCACACTGGCCCGGTGATGACAAGTCCATAGGTCCCACGCCGCCTCGCCCCCCGGGGCGAGGCGGCGCGGGATTGCCCGATTCACCCCTTGCGCCCGGCTGACCGGACCCCCGCGCTGACACCATGGACCTGGCGTAAGGAGCCGGGATCCAGACAGCTTTCGCCAAGGCTCGCCAGGACGGCTGACGCACTCCGCGGCCGGGCTGGCAGGCCCGGCGGCACCCTAGCTGACCTCATCATGACTCCCCGGCGGGATCGCGGGCTCCGCGAACCGTGAGCAATGTCAGTCCCGCGGTGAACACCAGCCCGGCGCAGATCGCCGCGCCCAGGTCGCGCGGTGGCCGGGCGGGCCAGAGCCATGGCGTTGTCACCGCCGGGCCGTGCCATTGCGTGTACAACCCGTACACGCCGGCCATGAGGTAGCCCGCCGGGCCGATCCAGGCCAGGCCGCCGCCGATGGCGACGGCGCACAGCAGGCCGATGCCGGTCATCCCGGCCACGTTGCGCAGGACATCCAGGCTCCCGCCTGCCAGCCGCGCGCCGGTCCCAGCGGCGGCGAGCGCGCTCGCCGCCGCCATGGTCAGCGCCAGCGCGGTGGCTAGCCGCAGGGCCGGCAGCCATCGGGCCGCGACGCGTTCTGGCTCGCCGAGCGGGCTGGCGGTCGTGACCGTGATGGCAGCCGCGGCGCCGGCCTCGAACACCAGCGGGAGCTGCAGCGCGCCATAGGTGTCCCAGTGCCCGGTCAGCGCGATCCTCAGCCCGGCAGCGCAGGCCGCGATCACTGCCACGGCGGCAGGGACCCTGCGGCTGGCGGCGTGCAGGCGCACCAGGCGCAGTCCCGCTCGGGCTGATCGCAGTGGCCCAGCCCGCATGCCAGGCGCCGCATCCGGCTGGCGCGGCCGCGCGGCCGTCACGGCAGCTGCGCCAGCGTGATCTGTCCGGCCCGCAGCGCGGCCAGGTGCGCGGCGAGCCAGTCGCGCCTGGCAGGCAG
>JASIBM010000342.1 GCA_030045175.1 Streptosporangiaceae bacterium
GTCGTGACCAGCATGGTCACGACGAAGACGATCCGGCGCAGCCAGCCACGCCAGCGCGCCGGTCCGGGCACGTTACCCCCGTAAGGTCCCGATCGGCCGCGACCCGTGGCCGGATCGGCGGCTGAAGTCGACGGCTTGCCTGAGCTCACGCTTAACCACGTCCTGGCGAGCTCGGCGGAGGTTCAGCTCTGCTGGTCCCGCCGGACTGCCAGGGTCAAACGTAAGCTCAGTCGGGACGCCGGGATTTGAACCCGGGCTCTCTGGTCCCCCAGACCAGCGCCTTAACCAAGCTGGGCCACGTCCCGTCGCCGCGAGCGAACGCTCAGATAATAGCGCAGCGGCCAGGGCTAGGCGTCCATGGCGCGGCCGGCTCCCGCGGCGCGGTGTCAGCGCGGCGAGAGCATCCCGCCGCTCCCGTGATCGCGACACCCTAGGTCAGCGGGCCTGAGGCTGTCGCGACGGGGCGTCCGTACTTACCAGATCGTCTCATCCACCTATCCGTAAGACTTATTCATTAATTCGAAACAGGGGATATTTATAGCTGAATCGGGCTGAAATTCGCCTTGGCTCCCTTGCGATGCTTGCTAGGCCATGTGACGATGTGGCGAGTTGGTATGGCTTTCGCTGGAAGATCCATTTCCAGCGAGCAAGATCGGAGGCGCCTATGCCTACGGCAAGGCTGGAAACAGCCGAGGAGACCACTCAGAGGTGGCGGAGCAGCCCGGACGCTGACAACCCGGCGGGACCGCTGTACGCGGCAGGCACGTTCGCCGAGGCGGACATCGCGGCACCGGAGATGGTGTTCACGGCCGGGGCCTACTGCACGGAGGCGGGTCCGTGCAGCGTCTGCACCATTTCGCGCGGCATAGACTGCTGCTGACCAGCGGCACACGTGGAAACCCAGCTGGCGACCGAAGAAGCCGCTGGTGATTTCACCAGCTCGCTGGGCTGCCTGGTACGGCCTGCGCTGGCTGGCCTGGCAGCCCAGCTGAGCTCGATTCCCGGCCTCGGTGATTCGGAGCGCGCGGTCATCTTGGCCGGGGCCGCGTCCGGTATGTACGAAGCGGCGCATCGTAAGGCGTGCCGGGTCCTGCTGCTTGAACTGAATGCCGCGCGCCTTTCCGGCAAGCTTGCCGCCGCTGACTCTGCCGCTCGCTGGCGCGAATTCCTCGAGCTATCGGGAACCGAGCGGTACTGGGAATCCCTGGGCGAGCACTACCCGACGCTACTGCCCCGGCTTCGCGCGTTGCTGGCCAGGCGGTGCGCGGCGGCCGGCGCGATGGCCGGGCGCCTGGCCGCCGACCGTAGCGCGCTGGCCGGGTTGCTCGGTGACCCGGCGGGCGAGCTCGTCGAGGCGCGATTCGGAGCGGGAGACACCCACCGGGGCGGCCAGTCGGTGACTGTGCTGCGCTGGACGGCCGGCCAGGTCGTCTACAAGCCGCGGTCGGTGCTGGTCGATCGGGTGCTCGGCGACTTCCTCACGGCGCTGCCCGGTGACGCCGTGGCGGGGGCCACCATCGCGGTGCCGCGCGTGGTCCCGCGCTCCGGCTACGGCTGGGCCGAGTTCATCGCGCACAGGTACTGCGCCGGCGCCGCCGAGCTTGCCAGCTTCTACCGTGGCATCGGCCACTGGCTCGCGGTCATGCTCCTGCTCGGCGGGAGCGACCTGCACCAGGAGAACGTGATCGCCAGCGGGCCGGTGCCCGTCGTGATCGACTGCGAGACGCTGTTCGCGCCGAAGCCGCCGGCCAGGCCATCGGGTCTCGGCCTGGCCGTGGACCAGGCCGGCGCCCTGGTCGGGTCCACCGTGCTGCGCACCGGGATGCTGCCGTCCCGCGGGGTGGCGCTTGGCTGGCGTGGCGTGGACATCTCGGCGGCGGGATCGCTGCCTGGCCAGCAGCCGACCGTCGAGATCCCGGTGATCGTGGACGCGGGGAGCGACACCGCGCGGATGGGATACGCGCCTGCGCTACTGCTGCCGCCCGCGAGCCACCCAAGCCCGGACCCGACGCTCGCTACCCACTGGAGCCGGGTGCTCGACGGCTTCAGCGAGCTCACCGCAGGCCTGCGGGCGATGGACCGCGCCGGGACGCTCGAGCCGCTGGTCAGGCGGTTCGCTGACTGCCCGGTCCGGGTGGTGCTGCGCTCGACCGAGGCCTACGCCGAGCTCGCCAGGATGCTCTGGCACCCGGTGTCGCTGCACGACCAAGCCGCCGCCGCCGGCCGGGCGGCCGGCCTGCTCTCGGACATGGCGGCCGTCACGTCGGGCGCGCCCGCCGACCCGTCCGTGATCGCCGCCGAGATCGCTGACCTGCTAGCAGGGGACATCCCTTTCTTCGAGACCACGCCCCGCCGCGGCAGCCTGACCGGGCCGGGCGGCACGACGTGGCTGCCTGCGCAAGATGTGCTTTCCGCGACGCTGGCTCGCTGGCGGGACGCGGACCTGGAGCTGGACCGTCAGGTGATCCGGGCCTCGCTGGTCTGCGCTTACCTCAACGAGAGCCCGCCCGAGGAGATCCAGAGCAAGGGCCTCACGCCGAGCCGGCCTCGCGTGGCCGGCCTGGACCGTCGGCGCAGGGAGCTGGCTGCGGCCGTGATCCGCCGCCTCGGCCAGGCGGCCGTCCGAGGCGAAGACAGCACGGTGACCTGGATCGGCCCGGTGCTCCTGCCAACCGGCTGGGCGGTGGAACCGCTCTCTACCGACAGCACCTACGCGGGCCTGGCTGGCCTGGCGGTCTTGCTCGCCGCCTATCAGCGGGAGGAGGTCGCCGGGCGGGCCGACGAGGTGGACGAGACCGGGCCCATGCT
>JASIBM010000343.1 GCA_030045175.1 Streptosporangiaceae bacterium
CCAGGCCGGACCCATTAAGGTTCAGCAGCGCCCAGCACTTCCTGCTGACCGACAGCGCGAAGATGTCGCTCGATCTTGGCCGAGAGGTTGAAGATGCCGGTCACGGCCCGAACGGCCCGAACGGCCTGCCGTCCTGCTACAACCTCACCCAGAACGTGAACGTCGATGTCACCGCGATGGACAACTTCGCTTCCGGCACCGTGACCAGCGACATTACCGCCATGCAGAACGACGTGGCGGTGATGAGGTCCGAGCGGGCCGATTTCGTGCACGACATCAACGACTTCGTCAATGACGGCGTTCCTAGGCCGGCCTACGAGCCACTCACGATATCGGCGATCACGAAAGAGATCGATAATGCCGTAGCGGGCGCTGATACCACGATCATGGCCATCCAGGCCGACCTCCGCGCGGCGCACACCGCGGCAGGCAAGCTCGCGACCGGCGCTTGCGTCGGTGACGCACCGAGCAGCGCGCCGGCGATCCCGCTCGTGCACTAGACGCGGCCCGCCTGGGACCGCCGCTGCCACAAGCTCACCGGGCGGAGTAGCAAGCGCTGCGAACCTGACGGCCGGTGGTGCTGCCTGACCGCGTGTGCATGGCTTCGCAGGAGGCCGGCTTGCCACGGCCAGAATTGCCCGGGTTGTCGCTGGCCGGCACCTGCTGGCGCAGGGCCAACGTGGCGATCGATACGGTGAAGGCCGCGGCGTGCGCCGCCGCGATGTGCTGCCACCCCGCCGCGTCAGCGGTGTTCTTGCGCGTGTCGGCCTGGTCGCTGATGCCGCGCACGCTGAGTGCGGGCAAGGCCTGGTTGAGGTGCGCCGCGTGGGCGATTCCCGCGCTTTCCATCTCGACCGCCGCGGCGTCGTCGTAAGTACCGCGGAGCTGGGCGACCAGCGACGTGCCTGTGGCGGTGAGGATGACTTCGCCGGAGGCAATCGGCTTGAAGTGCACCACCGGTGGCCGGCCGGCAACGGGCCCCTGGCCTTGGGGGTCCTGCGGGAGCAGGCGCGTCCAGGCCCTGGTCCGCGCGACATGCCGGGCGAGTTGTTCTAGCTCGTGTGAAGGGTGCCAGGCCCGGGGGCGGGTCAGGAAGCCGTCGTCGTGCTCACGGCCGCTGTGGATCGCGTAGATCTTGGTCGCGACCACGACGTCGCCCAGCGCGATGTCGTCCTTGAGGCCACCTGCCACGCCAGCGAACAGCAGCGCGCGGGGCCGGAACATCGCGATCGCCCGCTCGGTCAGGACCGCGGCGCCGATGTTGCCCTCGCCGGTTATGGCGAGGGCAACCGTGCCGGCGGCACCTGGCAGCTTGCCCACCTCAAACAGCGTCCCTGCCGGGTGCAACCGCGTGCGAGTGTCCTCCAGGTACCTGCGAACCGCCTGGTACTCCAGGTCGAGCGCGGTCAGCAGGACAATTGTGCTCATGAGCCGGCCGGGCTGGGTGCCGCTAGAGTTTGCCATGGTTTCATGCCTTCCTGCGCGCCTAGGGCCCGCCGGGCGGCCATTCCGGCCCTCGGCGGGTCGGCCTGTCCTAGTCGGCCTGTCTCAAGGTAAGCAGCAAAAACGCATGACATCCATGAGGAAAGCTCACATGAGAACCCACGGCTTGAAGACGTGGGCTGAGCGACATCGGCCTGCCGGTAGGCTTGGTTGGCGTGACCAGGCCACCACAGCGGGCGAGCATGTTCATTGATCGCGGCTCCGACCCCCGCGAGGGCGGCTTGCACCAGGGCGACGAGCGAGCGACGCTAACCGAGTTCCTGCGCTGCCAGCGGCTGACATTGCAAGTGAAGTGCGACGGGCTGGACGCCGGGCAACTAGCCCGCCGCGCCGTGCAGCCATCCACGATGTCGCTGCTCGGCCTCGTCCGGCACATGGCCGAGGTCGAACGCGCCTGGTTCCAGCGCCGGTTCGCCGGGCTTGACGCACCATGGCGCTACAAGACCGAGGCAGATGCGGACGCTGACTTTAACGGGGCGGCGCCCGACCAGGCGGTCGTCGAGGCGGCCTGGGCGGCGTGGCACGACGAGGTCGCGTTCGCCGAGCAGTTCACCCGTGACCACGACCTGGGCTTCGTGGGCCGCGACTCCGACGGCGAGCCGATCTCGCTGCGCGAGTTGCTCGTGCACATGATCGAGGAGTACGCCCGCCACAACGGCCACGCCGACTTGCTCCGCGAGTGCATCGACGGCCGCGTCGGCCAGTAAGCGGCTACCGGCCGACCGACAGGTTCAGCCTCTGGTGATCAGCGCGGTGGTGATCGCGGCGTCGACCGAGCTGGCTGAGCAGTTGTTTACCTGCAGCTTGCCGCCGAATCCCTGCGGGGGCTGTACTACCGCCACGGCCGAGAACATCCGGTGCGCGTGGGCGTGACCGACGGCGATGGTGAACCTGCCCGTCTTCAGCTGGTCCGGGCTGGCGTGGGATATCTGGACCCGGGTGCTGCTGGATGTTGTCACGCGAATCCGGGTTCCGCTGGCGGTGACGAGGGTGAAGCCAGCGGCGCTGGCGTCGGCTACTGTCCCCAGGGCGCCGGCGATGCCAGGCGGCGTCGCCAGCTTGTACCGTCCGCTTGGCGAGGGCAATCCGATGATGACGGTCTGGGCGGAGATCACCGAAGCGGCGCGGTGACCTAGCGCAAGGACGGCGGACCCGTTGGTGATGTCGCCCAGCGGCGCTGCGGACACCATCACCATGGTGGACGCCGTCGTGGTCACGGTCACCAGCTGGCCCGAGGCGGTCTTGATAACTAGGGTGGTGCCCCTCACTCGCCTGAGTGTCCCCGCGGCCCGCCTGAGCCAGGCGCACCCGTGGACCGCGGTCAGGGCCGACGCCGTGGTGCTAGTCCCGCGCGCGCCGGGCGCGTGCCCGGTCACAGCAGCGCTCACCCCGTACCCGGCGCCGCCGATCAGCACGACAGCCGCCGCGGTGGCGGCCAGGATGACGCGTCGCTGCCGAGCGCGGCCGATGTTCTGGATCTGTGCTACCGACGGGCGCGGGCCCGCGGGAATAGCAGACACCGAGTCGTCCACTACCCGCAGCAGGTCGCTGTCGCTCATCGCATCGCTGCCGGTCATTGCTCGACCTCCAAGGTTGTCGCAGGAAGTAGGTCCCGGCGCAGCGCCGCCGTCGCCCTGGCCAGGTGAACCCGCACCGTCGCGGGCGCGATGCCGAGCTGTGCCCCGATCCCGTCGCTGTCCAGGTCCAGGAAAACGCGCAGCGCGATCACCTCACGCTGCCGGCGCGGCAACCGCCACAGCACCCGCAGCACCGCAGCCTCCAGACCGCCGGCCTGGTCACCGGGAGCCGCCGCGTCGAAATCGGCCAGCGGCACTTCACGACCGCGGCGACCCCACCACGACACCCCGACGTTGAGCGCGGTCCGGACCACCCACGCGCGCGGGGACGGATGGCGGCTTACCCTCCCCCACGACCGCCACGCTCGCGCGAACGCCTCGGCCACCTGATCCTCGGCCTCCTGCGGGCTGCCAACCACCGCCAGCACCGCGCGCCGACACGGATCCCAGCTTGACTCGAAGAAGTCGGCGAACTCCACCTGCTCCTGGCCCACACTCAGTTAACCCCGGTCAGCCCCCGAAGTGCTTACACGCCGACCGCAGCAGCCAGCACCACAGGCCGGTTACGCCAATGGTGATCTTGCGACACCGGCCGGTGAAGCCGGCGCCGAGAACAGACGCCATCGGCCGGCTAATACGCGCGTCCGAAGATCAGCCGCTTCCCGTACGCGGACCTTTGACCGCACCGAACGCACCTGCCTTCCGCCGCCGCGCCTTCAGCCGGAATGCATCGCGGGGTGGCCGAAGTGGCGGCCTTGATGTCGTCCTCGCACTCGGGCCTGCCGCAGTGGAAAGCCAGCGCCCAGCCCGTCTTGACTGCCTCGGTGAACTCCGCCCACGAGTTCACCGTGACCGTGCGGGAATCCCTGAAGTCCGTCGCCCGCCGCAGCAGCAGGGCTTGCATCGCGATTAGCTCACGCTCGAGCCGGTCGGGCGCCGAGTCGAGTGACACCTGCGACTTGCCCTCGCCAAGCCGGGTGGACATCAGCGCGGAGCCCTCGGCCAGGTCACGGGGGCCGAGCTCAAGCCGGACCGGCACGCCGCGCAGCTCCCAGTCGTTGAACTTGAAGCCGGGGGAAAGCTGGGGCCGGTCGTCCACATGCGCGCGGATGCCCGCCTGGCGGAGCCGGCCGGCCAGTTCCATGGCCGGGGCAAGCACCTGCTCGGCCTGGTCGCCGCGGCCGATCGGCACGATCACCACCTGGTAAGGAGCGAGCAGCGGGGGAAGGACGAGGCCCTTGTCGTCACCGTGCGTCATGATCACGCCCCCGACCATCCGGGTGCTCATGCCCCACGACGTGGTGTGGCAGTACTCCAGCTCGCCGCTTTGCGCCGTGTACTGGATGCCGAACGCCCTGGCGAAGTTCGTGCCCATGTAGTGTGACGTGCCGGACTGAAGGGCGCGCCCGTCGCGCATCATGCCCTCGACCGTGTACGTTCGCTGCGCGCCAGGGAACCGCTCTCCCGGGGTCTTCTCGCCGTCAATCACCGGCATGGCGGCGATCTCCCTGGCGACCTGCGCGTATATGTCGAGCGCGAGCAGTGTCTCCAGCATCGCGCCGGCCTCGTCGGCGTGCGCGGTGTGGCCCTCCTGCCACAAGAACTCGGTCGTGCGCAAGAACATCCGCGGCCGCATCTCCCAGCGGACCACGTTCGCCCACTGGTTCAGCAGCAACGGCAGGTCCCGGTGCGAGCCGATCCACCTGGCCATCATCTCGCCGATGACAGTCTCCGACGTGGGCCGGACGACCAGTGGCTCTTCGAGCTCCTTGCCACCCGCGTGGGTGACCACGGCGAGCTCGGGCGAGAAACCCTCGACGTGCTCCGCTTCGCGCTGCAGGTAACCCTGCGGGATCAGCAGCGGGAAATAGGCGTTGTCGTGACCGGTCTCCTTGATCCGCCGGTCGATCTCGGCCTGCAGCAGCTCCCAGATCCGGTAGCCGTAGGGGCGGATCACCATCGTGCCCCTGACCGGTCCCCGGTCCACGAGCTCAGCTTTGAAGACGAGCTCGTTGTACCAGGCCGAGAAGTCCTCGCTCTGCGGAGTCACTCCGCGCTCGTCCCGCGCCACACGCAGAGGCTACTGCGCTGCCGGCCTAGCGCGGCCCCGGCCGACCGAGATCTAGTCTCATGGGTCACTTGGTTATCTCACATCACGAGCCATGATCATTCTCGCCAGATGAATGGCGAATTGGTCCGATTATTCCGGGTGAAGGGCACATTGACCAGGGACGACGGACCTGGGCTCGATGGCCGATTCGGGTTAATCGGATAAAACGCTCAGGGGTTGAGCTGGCCGGGAGACGAGGCCACGAGACCGGCGCAGTCATCCGGTGCTGGCGATGACGCTGGCTGCCTGCTGGTGCCAGCGGCCAGGATTGAGGCCGACGATGATGAGCCAGAGCAAGAGGACAGGCTCGCCGATCACATCGGGAGCGAGGTAGTACGGGTAGAGGTAGCTGGCCAGCGGCGGTACGAGGAGGACGAGGTAGCAGAGCCCGGCGCCCGCCGCGAGGACGCCGACGATCGTCGGGATGAAGGTCGACCTGACGATCAGGTAGCCGATCATGGCGAGCCAGAGCCCGAAGAAGACCAGGTAGATGTCGAAGGCCTGCATGTTCAGTTTGAGGAACGCAAGCGCCAGCGCGTCCCGCTGCCTGACGGTGAAGACGTCCAGGTAGCGGCCGCCTCGCAAGATCAGCAGCGGAGCGACCTGGAACAGGGCGGCTCCTGCTTGAACGGCTGCCGCAACGAGGCTGACGGCCGCGGCGACCAGCGAAAGCGTCCGGCCGGCCGGCTTGAACAGCTCGTAGAACAGAACGATGTAGACGACGTGGCAGGCCACCGCGACCAGCGCGGCGGCGAATCCGGACCACATGAGCGGCTGGTGGGTGAGCACGCTGGCGGCCGTGGCGGCGCCATTGCCTGACACCGTGACCTGGCTGACCACATGGATGGCGCCGAACGCAGACGCGCCGCCCTCGATCGCGTACAAGACGCCGGCCGTCCGGGCCCTGGCGCGGGGACCGAGGTAGCTCTTCGCCCCAGGCTGGGCGCCCAACCGTGTTCTGGGCTGCTGGCTAACATCCATGACTTGCCTCCCGGATGGCCAGGATGCTAGCCAGCAATGCCGGGCGCCGGCATCGGTGAAATTACCGGTTGTGGTACCGCTTCGGCAGGCGCGCGACCGTAATAGATTCGGCTCATGGCAAGGCCAGCACGTCGCTGCGGCAACCTTCCTGCCGAGGTCACCAGCTTCATTGGCCGGCGCCGCGAACTCGCCGAGGTGCGAAGCAAGCTCACCCAGGCCCGACTGGTTAGCCTGGTCGGCCCCGGTGGCGTGGGTAAGACCCGGGTGGCGCTCCGGGCATCCGCCAGCCTCGGGCGCAGCTTTCGCGACGGTGCGTGGCTCGCCGGGCTCGCCGACCTGCGGGACCCGTCGCTGGTGACCACCGCTGTCATGGCTGCTCTCGACCTGCGGGACCAGGCAGCCTCCGATCCGCTGGCGCTGGTCACGAGCTACCTGCGAGCCAAGGACCTCTTGCTCGTGCTCGACAACTGCGAGCACCTGCTCGCGGCGTGTGCCGAATTCGTGAGTGCAGTCATCTCGGCCGCACCGGGCGTCCGCATACTCGCCACCAGCCGCGAGCCGCTGTCGGTACCCGGCGAGCACGTCGTTCCTATCTCGCCATTCGGGCTGCCCGCGCCCGCGGGCAATACAGCGGACCGGAGCGAACCGCACCACAATGAGGCGGTCAGGCTTTTCGCTGAGCGCGCGGCAGCCGCAACAGGCGCGTTCGAGATCACCCCGGCTAATCAGGCTGCCGTTGCTGAGTTGTGCCGTCGGCTGGATGGCCTCCCGCTGGCCATCGAGTTCGCCGCGGTCAGGACGCGCACCCTCGCCGTGGAGCAGATACTGGACCGCCTGACAGACAGGTTCGGCCTGCTCACTGGGGGGCGAGCCGCGCTGCCGCGGCACCAGACGCTCATGACCACGATCGAGTGGAGCTACGACCTGCTGACGGACCACGAGCGAGCGACCCTGAGGAGGCTGTGCGTCTTCGCAGGCAGGTTCAGTCTGGATGACGTCGAGGCGGTCTGCTCGCAGGAGCCGGTCCCCGCCGCGCAGGCACTTGATGTCCTCTCGTCACTGGTCGACAAATCCCTGGTGACCAAGGACGAGGTGAACGGCTCCGCGTGCTACCGCCTGCACGAGACGATGCGCGAGTTCACCGCGCTCAAGCTCAAGGAGACCGGCGAGCAGGAGGCGACGGAGCAGCGATGCGCCGACTATTACAGCAACAGCTGCGGGCGGGCCGCGCTGGAAGGCCGGAACAAGTTGGCGGACTGGCTCGCATGGGCGGATCTCGAGATCGACAACATCCGGGCCGTGCTGCAATGGTTCGCCAGGCGCGGTGATGCTACGCGCGGAACTGGCCTGGCCACCAGCCTCGGCTGGTACTGGATCACCCGCGCCACCACGGAGGGCACCCGGTGGCTCGATGCGTTCCTCGGCGCGACAAGCGCCGACGCGCCGACGCATGGCTGGGCATGCTTCATCCGCGGCTTCCTGGCCGTGCTCAAGAACGATCCGCCCGCGGCACGGCGCTGGCTGCGAAGCGCGATAGCGACGGCAAGAAGCACGGGGCAACGAGAGCTGCTGACCGAGGCACTGGCGATGGCGTCCGTCGCGGAGGACAGCGCCGACGACCACGCCGCCGCGAGGGCGCTGCTCGACCAGGCACGAGCGACCGCGGACAAGCTCGATTACCCGCCGGGCACGCTCGCGGTGCTGCAAGCTCAGGCACTGCACGGGTTCGCCGAAGACGACCCGGATGCCGCGCGAGCCGCCGCCTCGCAGGGCGCCGAGCTGGCCAGGGTGACCGGCGATCTGTACGCGCTCGAGATGATGGCGCTGAATCTCGGTTTTGCCTGGCTGGCCGCTGACAACCCCGGCGCATCCGAGCCGGCGCTTGCCGAGGCCCTGCGGATCGCCCGCCAGATCGACGACAGGGTCAGCCTGGTATACCTGCTCGGGGCCATGGCCTGCCAAGCCGCGCTGTCGGGGCGAGCATCACTGGCGGCCAGGCTCCTCGGTGCCAGCGACACCGCCCGCACCACGACGGGAATCATCCTGCTGCCGTTCTTCGCGATGAGGCTTCCGGCCACCGAAGAGCTGGCCGTGGCCATTCTCGGAGCGCCGAGATTCGAAGCCGAGGTCACTGCCGGAAGGCAGCTGACCCGCGCCGCGGCCATCAAGCTGGCGCTGGGCGAACCGGCCGACGCCGGCCCGGCCGCGCACGATGTGCGCGATGCGAGCCCGCTCAGCGCCAGGGAGGCGGAGATCGCCAGGCTCATAGCCAACGGCCTGACCAACAAGCAGATCGCATCGCGCCTGATCTTGTCCGAGCGCACCGTTGACAGCCACGTCCGCAACATGCTGAACAAGCTCGGCAGCGGCTCACGAGCCCAGATCGCTACCTGGGTAACGGCCTCGACCTGATGGCAGTGACTGACATCAGCGTGCTAAGCTGATGACAGTTACTGACATCAGGAGGTTCCACATGCGGATATTCGTCACGGGCGCGTCCGGCTGGATCGGCTCAGCCGTCGTCCCCGAGCTCATCGGCGCGGGTCACCAGGTCATCGGGCTCGCCAGGTCGGACTCCTCG
>JASIBM010000344.1 GCA_030045175.1 Streptosporangiaceae bacterium
ACGGGATTGAGCGACGTCATCGGATCCTGGAAGATCATCGCGATCTCCGAGCCCCGTATCGTCTGTAGCTCCGCCTGGGGCAGCGACATCAGGTTGCGGCCCTTGTAGAGCACGTCGCCCTCGAAGCGCGCGTTGGGGTCGATGATGAGCCGCATCACCGACATCATCGTCACGCTCTTGCCCGATCCCGACTCACCCACGATGCCGAGCGTCTCGCCCTCCGACACCGTGAAGGACACCCCGTCGACGGCCTGGACCAGCCCGTCCTCGGTGCGGAACGAGACCCTCAGGTCCCTTACCTCAAGCAGCGGCTCGCTCATTGCGACGGCCTCACTCGCGGGTCGAGCCAGGCGTAGGCGATGTCCACCAGCGTGTTGGCAAGCACGATGAAGAAGGCGCCGTAGATGACCGTCGCCATGATCGTGGGGAGGTCGAGGTTGGTCAGCGACACGTAGGTGAGGTAGCCGACGCCGTGGATGCCGAACACCACCTCGGTCAGCAGCGCCCCGCCGCCGACGAGCACCCCGAAGTCCAGCCCGAACAGGCTGACGAAGGTGATCATGGAAGTCCGCAGCGTGTGCCTGATCAGCACCCGCCGCTCAGAAAGCCCCTTGGCCCTGGCCGTCCTGACGTAGTCCTCGTTGCCGATCTCGATCAAGTTGGCCCGCAGCACGCGGGCGTAGAACCCGATGTACAAGATGGACAGCGTGATCCAGGGGAAGACCAGGCCCTCGAACCACAGCACCGGGCTCTGCGAGAACGGCGTGTAGCCAAGCGGCGGAACCCAGCTGAACAGCGGGGAGTTGTGCCACCTGCTCTGGGTGAACAGGTTCACGACCTCGCCGAGCCAGAAGACGGGCATGGAGATGCCGATCAGCGCCAAGATCATGAGCAGCGGGTCGAGCAGCGTGCCCCGCAGCACCGCCGCAGCGACTCCCATCGCGATGGCCATCACCACCCAGATCACCGCGGCGCCGAACACCAGCGACAGGGTGGCAGGCGCCGCGGCCGTGATCTCGGGGATCACGAGCTCGCCCTGGTTGGAGTAGGACACCAGGTTCTGGGTGATGAAGATCCGCTTCATCATCATGCCGTACTGCACGTAGACGGGCCGGTTCAGCCCGAACTGCGCGCGGATCTCCGCCAGGACGGCCGGGCTCGGGTCGCGCCCGGCGATCTGGCGCGCCGGGTCTATGCCCGGGGTCTTGAAGAAGATCACGAACACCAGCACCGTGATCGCGAACAGCACGAGCACCGTCCACAGCACCCTGCGCACGATGAACGTCAGCATGCCTCAGCCCTCCACGCGCAGCTTCGCGCGCGGGTCGAGCGCGTCCCTGACGCCGTCGCCGAGCACGTTCAGGGCCAGCACGGTCAGCACGATCATGATGCCGGGCGCGATCGCCACCCAGGGCCTGGTGTAGAGCAGGTCCTGGCCGTCGTTGATGATCGTGCCCCAGCTCGCGTTGGGCGGCTGGACGCCGATCGACAAGAACGACAGGGCCGACTCGGTGAGGATCGTCGTCGCGATCATCAGCGGGAACAGCACGATGACGACCGATATGACGTTGGGCAGCAGGTCAGAGAAGATCACCCGCAGGTCGGAAGCACCCTGCGCGATTGCCGCCTGGATGAACTCCTTCTCCACCACCGACAGCACGTGGCCGCGGACCGGCCGGTAGACGTAGGGCAGGTAGATGAACGCGATGATCAAGGTGGGCAGCCACAGGCTGCTCGCCACCAGGTGAATCGGGCCGATGGACAGCCCGTTGGGCGCGGTCAGCAGCTCGGTCGAGATCGAGATCGCCAGCAGGTAGACGGGGAACGCCCAGATCACGTCCATGATGCGGGACAGCACCGCGTCGACGAACCCGCCGAAGTACCCGGCGATCAGCGCGACGATCATGGCGATCGCGCAGCAGATCGCCGCCGAGCCGATCCCGACCTCCAGCGAGCTCCGCCCGCCGTACAGCAGCCGGGCGGCGACGTCGCGGCCTAGGTCGTCGGCGCCGAGGAAGTAGTGGTGCACGTCCCAGGTGGGCCCGATCGGCGTCTCGCCCAGCTTCAGGATGCCGCCGCCCTGCTGCATGATCGGGACTTTCTTGCCGTCCACGATGGTGGTGCCGTCGAGGTTGGTGGTGAACGGGTTCGTGTGCGCGATGTCGTGGGCGTAGATGGGCGCGGCGAAGCTCATGCCGATGATCAGCAGCAACAGCACCAGCGCCGCCATCGCGATCCGGTTGCGCCACAGCCGCCGCCACGCAAGCGCCCACGGGCTGCGCCCAGCGATCTGCTGGCCCTGCGGCCGAGGCGTCACATCGCGCGCCTCGGCCGCCTCACCGAAGGTGACCGCCATGTGAGGCTACGACAGCCACTGCTGGTCGATCAGGATGTTCCACTGCGGGTTCCACTGGTAGCCGTGCACCCGCGAGGAGAGGAAGTCGATCTGCTTGGGGTTGAACATCGCGACCCACGGTGCCTCGTTGGTCATCTCGCGGTCGACCTTGGCCCACAGCGCGTTGGCCGCCGCCTGGTTCGTCTCGCCGAGCGTTCGCGCCTGGTTCATCTGCGCCTGGATCGCGGGGTTGCAGTACTCGGCGATGTTCGGGCTCGCGTCGCTGTGCGGGTGGATGCTGCCGCATCCGAGCAGCACGTTCAGGAAGTCCGAAGCCGCCGGGTAGTCCTGGTACCAGGTGGACCAGGCGACCTGCCACTTGGTGATGTTGTTCGAGTTCTGCACGAACGGGTACTGGATGCCGTCGTTCAGCGACTGGATCGACGCCTTGTAGCCGATCGCGTCCAGGTCGGAGATCATCTGCTGGCCCGCGGCCTCGGAGAACGAGTCCGTGCCCGTGTTCACGACCACCTTGTCGCCCAGCGTGCCCGACGCCTTCACCAGCGCCCTGGCCTTGGCCAGGTCCGGGCCGACCCACTTGGTCGTGCCTGTTCCCGAGGTGTAGGGGCAGTACGGCTGGTAGCCGGGGAAGTTGGGCGGCAAGATCTCGCAGGTGGGAACGGCCAGCGACGGGCCGCCGCCGATCTTGACGTACGCGGAGCGGTTGGCCGCGTAGTTGATCGCCTGCCTGGCCTTGAGGTTGTCGAACGGCGCGGTCTTGGTGTTCAGCGCCCAGTACTGGACCGCGGTCAGCGGGTTCACGTGCACCCGGCTCGCGTACTGCGGCGAGTTCAGCTCGGGCAGCCGGTCGGCCGGGATCGTGTCGCCGTCGAAGACCTCGTCGGCCTGGTTGTTCTCGACCTCGGTGACCTCGTCGGAGATGGTCAGGCCGTACTTCTCGATGATCTTGTTCGGGTAGCCCTTCGGCTGCGCCAGCTTGTTCCACACGTGGAAGTACGGGTTCCTGACCAGCACTGCCTCGCTGTTGGGGTTGTACGACTGCCACATGTAAGGCCCGGTACCGGGCGGCACGGTGTTGCCGGTCAGGTGGAACGAGGTGTTGCCTGGCACCACGTAGGCGAACGGCAACGCCAGCTTGTCGAGAAACTCCGGATCGGCCGCGGTCAGGTGGAACGTCAGCGTGTAGTTGCTGTTGTTGGCGACGACGCCCTGGCTGAGGTTGCAGCCGTCCTTGACGCCGTCGACCAGGCACTTGGCGCCGCCCACGATCCCCGCGTAGAAACCGGGGTTGCCGCCTGGCACGGTGAACTGGCGCTCGAACGTGCGCAGGAAGTCGCTCGGCTTCATTACCTGGCCGTTGGAGAACCTGATGCCGGTCCTGACGTGGAAGACGTACGTCTTGCCGCCGTCGGTCGGCGTCGGGATGGACGTCGCCAGGTCGGGGACCAGCGTGGTGCCTGCTATCCCACCCACGCGCTTGAACTGCACGAGGCCGTCATGGGTGTCGATCAGTAGCTGCCATTCTTCCTGCGTGTAGTTCTGCGCGGGATCGGCCGTGCCGAAGTTCGTGTTGGCCAAGATCACGTACGTGCCGCCGTAGTGCGGCTTGGTGTTCTGGTTCGCCGAGCTTGACCCGCTGCTCGACGACCCGCAGCCTGCCACGGTGAGCGCGAGGGCGGTCAGGGTGGCGACGCCGAGGACCCGGATCCTGCCGCGGCGGGACGGGTGCGAGGCAAGGCGCCTTGGGCGGAGGGGTCTGGGGGGTCGCCCCCCGGGACCGGCGCCGCGTGTGTCGGATATAGCCGAAGTAACCGGGATAGGCATCATCTGACGACCTCCTCACGGCAGTTATACATCGGCAGGCGCTGGCCCGGTAAGCCGAAGCAGGTAACTCTTTGGGTGCGGATGATCTGCGTTTTCGCAACCGGCCGCTACCGGCGCGGCTCGCGTACCTCGGTGAACCTGACGACCATTCGCTCAGGTCCGCGCAGGTTGACGTTCGGCTTGTAGGCCAGGGTCGCCTCGTCCAGCCTGGGCGCCACGACCTGGGACGCGATCGCGCGCAGCGCGATGGTCGCCTCGAGGCGGGCCAGCGGAGCGCCGAGGCAGAAGTGCGGTCCGGCGGCGAACGCGAGGTGCTCCCTGGCATCCCTGGCGATGTCGAAGGCGTCCGGGCGGGCGAAGACGGCCGGATCCCGGCCCGTCGCCGCGAGCAGCAGGAGCAGCACGGCGCCGTCGGGCACGTCGATCCCTTCGAGGGTAATGCCGCGCCGGGCAACCCGCGCGGTGAGCTGGACCGGCGGGTCGTAGCGCAGGGTTTCCTCCACCGCGGCCGCCGCGAGGTCAGGCGCCGCGGCGAGCGCCGCTAGCTGGCCAGGGTGGCGCAGCAATGCGAGCATGGCGTTGGAGATCAGGCCCACGGTGGTCTCGTGACCGGCCACAAGCAGCAGCACGCAGGTGGCGATGAGCTCGTCTTGCGTCAGCCGCTCGCCCGCGTCCTCGGCCTTGATCAGCTTGGTCAGCAGGTCGTCGGCGGGGCTGGACCTTCGCGCCTCGATCAGCTCGGCGAAGTACTCGGCGAACTCGGCCCTGGCCCGCTCGGCCTGTGCCACGATCTCGGCCGAGTCCGCGGCGACGAAGTTCGGCTGCACGGACTGGGCGAGCCTGGCCGACCAGCGCGCGAACCTGGCGTGGTCGGGCGGTGGCACCCCGAGCAGCTCGGAGATGATCCGCACGGGAAGCGGGTAGGCGAGCTCGCTGACCAGCTCGATCTGCCCGCGCTGCCGCGCCTGCGCGAGCAGCTCCTCGGTGACCTGCCTGATCCGGGGCGCCAGCGTCGCCACCACCTTGGGGGTGAACGCCTTGGCCACCAGCCCGCGCAGCCTGGTGTGGTCGGGCGGGTCGAGCGAGAGGAACGACTTGGCCCGGTCCCGAGGGGGTCGCGTGGCCGGCGCGAGCAGGGATGAGTCCCTCGCGCTGCTCGCGCGCGGGTCGCGCAGGATCCGCGAGCAGTCCTGGTAACGCCCGAAGACGATGAGCGCGCCGTCGAGCCCGGCAAACGGCGTGGCCTCGCGCAGCCGCGCGAGCAGCGGGTACGGGTCAGCGATCACACCGGGCTCGGCCAGCCGGGCCAGCCCGGCGAGCCTGTGCTGGTCCCGCTCGCCTACGGTGCCCGGTGGCTCGCGGCCGCGCCCGTCCTTGAGTGCCCGCTCGTCCCCGAGCGTCGCGTCCGGGCTCAACCGTGCTCGCCTCCGGCTCCTGGCACCCCGATGGGGTTGGGGAAGGGCAGCTCGGCCGCGCAGGCGATCGCGATCGGTGCCAGCGTGGCCGCGAGCTCGCCGGCGAGTTCCTGGTCGCGCCACGGCCGCGCTGCGGCCGCGTCGGTGGCATCCTCGATCGCGGCCCGCAGCTCGCTGCCCTGGCGCGTCGCCGTGCCGTCGGCGCCGATCAGGCCGCGATCGGCCAGCCTGGCAGCGGCGGCGTCCCACTGCTCGTCGGTCCAGCCGCGCAGCGGCTGCACCTGCGCGCGTGAGGAGTCGGCAGCCGACCGCAGCACCAGCGCCTCGCAGCCGTCCACGTCCGCGGCGAGCAAGGCGGCGAAATGCCCGTCGCCGCGGTGCTCGCGCAGCAAGGTGGCGGCCTGCCAGAGCCTGTCGATCGGCTCGTCAGCGAGGGGCAGCGCCGCGTTGGCCGCGGCGAGCACCCGGCCGGCGCAGTCCAGGCCCGTCGTCGCCGTCGCCAGCATGTCGGCGGCCACGCGAACCGATCCGTCGAGCCCGCCGAGCAGCCGCCGCAGCGCGGCAACTGCGCCCTGCGACCGGACCGTGAGCGCCTGCTCAGGGGTGATCAGGTCCCAGACCGCCGGCAACGCCCTCGCCACCATCGATGGGGCGAAGTTATAGAACGAGGCCGTGACCGGGGCCGCCGCTACCCTGCCGAGCGGCGCGGAGCGGCCAGCGAAGTAGCCGCGCCAGAAGCCGCGCAGGCCGGCCTGCTCGAATGCGGACCGGGCCTCGGCGGCGAAGTAGGTCACCGCGTGCACCGGCTCGAACAGGGTCCACATCCGCCTGGCCGTGCCGTGACCGCCCGCCATCCTGCCTGCCTTCCCGCTCGCCTCCGGTTCGCCTGGTATGACCCTAAGCGCAACTCGTGGTCGCCGGTAGGGTGCATGAGGCCGCTGACCCGGGGAGCCAGTTTGCGGCACGGGAACGATTTACGGCACAATGATGTTGTGAAAAACGTGGGACAGGCACAGACGACGCGGGCTAGCACGGCGCGGGCTAGCACGGCGCGGCTCGGGCACGCAGGCAGCGGCCCCGAGCAGGGCACGCGTGCCCGCGTAGCCCGGCTGATCCTGGAGAACGGGCCGGTCACCGCGGCCGCGCTCGGCAGCGCGCTCGGCCTGACCCCGGCCGCCGTCCGCCGCCACCTCGATCACCTGCTGGCCGATGGCATGATCGAGACGAGGCTGGCGAGGGTGTACGGCAACCGCGGCCGGGGTCGCCCGGCGCGGATGTTCGCGATCACCGACGCCGGCCGCAGCGAGTTCGAGCACGCCTACGACGACCTGGCCACCAGCGCCCTGCGCTTCCTGGCCGAGCGAGCCGGGCTTGGCGCCGTGGCCGAGTTCGCCCGCCGTCAGGTCTCTGATCTTGAGCGCAGGTACCGGCCGGTGGTCGAGGCGGCACCCGAGGCTGGCCGGGTCAGGGCGCTGGCGCGGGCGCTGTCGGCGGACGGCTATGCGGCCACGGCGAGCGTTGTCCCCGCCGGGGTGACCGCGGCCGGCGAGCAGCTTTGCCAGCACCACTGCCCGGTGGCGCATGTCGCCGCCGAGTACCCGCAGCTCTGCGAGGCCGAGACCGAGGCGTTCGGGCGCCTGCTCGGCACCCCGGTGCAGCGCCTGGCCACCATCGCCCACGGCGACGGAGTCTGCACCACGCACGTCACCGCGCCGTCGCTGCGCGCCGGCGCTCTTCCGCACACCACCGAGGTCGGAGGCCTGACCGCATGACCACAACCGCACGTCCCGAGATCGATGGCCTGGACCGGTACAAGTTCGGCTGGTCCGACACCGACGTGGCAGGCGCGAGCGCGCGCCGCGGCCTGTCCGAGGAAGTCGTGCGCGACATCTCGGCCAAGAAGGGCGAGCCTGAGTGGATGCTCAAGCTCCGGCTGCGCGGGCTCGACCTGTTCAGCCGCAAGCCGATGCCCACCTGGGGATCCGACCTGTCCGGCATCGACTTCGACAAGATCAAGTACTTCGTGCGCTCTACCGAGAAGCAGGCAGCGAGCTGGGACGACCTTCCGGCCGACATCAAGAGCACCTACGACAAGCTCGGCATCCCCGAGGCGGAAAAGCAGCGATTGATCGCCGGCGTGGCCGCGCAGTACGAAAGTGAAGTTGTTTATCATAAGATAAGAGAAGATTTGGAAGAAAAGGGCGTCATCTTCCTCGACACCGACACGGCGCTCAAGGAGCACCCTGACCTGTTCCAGGAGTACTTCGCGACGGTGATCCCGGTCGGGGACAACAAGTTCGCCGCGCTTAACACGGCTGTGTGGAGCGGCGGTAGCTTCATCTACGTGCCGAAGGGCGTGCACGTGGAGATCCCGTTGCAGGCCTACTTCCGGATCAACACCGAGAACATGGGCCAGTTCGAGCGGACGCTCATCATCGTGGACGAAGGAGCATATGTCCACTATGTCGAGGGGTGCACCGCGCCGATCTATTCGTCCGATTCACTGCACTCGGCGGTCGTCGAGATCATCGTGAAGAAGGACGCTCGGGCGCGCTACACGACGATCCAGAACTGGTCGAACAACGTGTACAACCTCGTC
>JASIBM010000345.1 GCA_030045175.1 Streptosporangiaceae bacterium
GCCGGCCGGGCCGTCGCCGATGTTGGCGGCGTAGATGCCGGACGGCGCGAGCGCCCTGGCCACGGCGTCGGTGAACTCCACCGAAGTCACGTGCGCGGGCGTGGTGCCGCCAGCGAACACGTCGGCCACCAGAACGTCGAAGGAAGCCGCGGGAACCTGCTCGAGCACGGCCCTGGCGTCGCCGAGCCGCACGCGGATCCCCGCGCCGAGCCAGCCGTGCCCGGCCCCCAGGCCGCCGGTGCCAGGCCTGCGAGCGCTGGGCCGAGGTGAGCCGGGGTGGCCCGGCGGCGAGCCCGGGTACTCCTGCGGTCCTGGCTCGCCGAGCGGCAGGCGGTTGCGCACCAGGCCGACGACCCGTGGGTCGTACTCGACGGCGAGCTGGGCCGAGCCTGGCCTGGTCTCCGCCACGTACCTGGCCAGCGTCAGCCCGCCGGCGCCTAGGTGCAAGGCACGGAGCGGCCAGCCGGGAGGCGCCGCCGCGTCGATCAGGTGGCCGATCCTGCGCACGTACTCGATCTCAAGGTGGCGCGGATTGCCGAGGTCCACGTGCGACTGAAGCACGCCGCCCGCCAGCAGCACCCACGAAGCTGGCCGGTCAGCGTCCGCAAGCAACTCGACCCGATCGGACAGGCCGGGCCCGCTGCCCCGCCTTCCCGCGCCACCTAGATCGTCTGGCATGACTACATTGTTCCCGCTCGCCGCTGGGCGCTTAAAGGCGCTCCCTAGCCCGCCCCAGCCCGCCCGCGCCGCGAGCACTGCTCCTCAGCGCTTGGGTGAGAAGCCTTGGTGCAAGCTGTTCGGGTCCCGCCTCCTTACGCCAGCTCCACGATGTCAGCGCGAGGTCCGACCGACCGGGCATAAGGGTTGAATCGGGTCGCGCGAGCTTGTTTCAGCGCGCCTGCCTCTCCCAGGACTGCGCCTGCGGCGCACCTCGGATCACGAGGCGCGCCGTAGCCGGGCGTGGACCGCTGACTGGCCGAAAGCCCAGTTGCTCACCGTGATGGTGGTACCTGAACTCGCGCCGGTGACGCCATCGGCATAGGACGCGACGCTTTGGAGCGTGTAGGTACCGTTCGGCAACGTCGTGGTGTCCCAGCCCGCGACCCAACCGAAGATAGTCGGGGTCGCGGTGGCGATCACGGCGTCGTTCAGGCCGTTCCCGCTGACTTCGTATTGGACGCTGGTCACTCCGGGCGAGGCGATGGCGTCGAGGATCGCGCGGCCGAATAGCGTGGCTCCGTTCCATGGCAGGACCATGAACGTGAACGGTGGTGAGCAGGCATCGGCTGTCGTCCCGTCGAACCAGCTCGACGAATCCGGGCAACCTGTGCCAACAACGCCCCAGGCGGCGGGCGCGGGGAGCGTCTGATACACGTCGGCGGCCTGGTCACCGAGCACCGCGACATCTACCGTGCAGGCGTCAAGCAAGGGAGCCGACTGCACGCCAGCGGCAACGCAGGTCGCCCGTGCGCTCGCGCCCACCTGGGGCGGTAGATCACTCGCGTAGAACGGCTGCGTGGGATCGCTGTCCACCACCCCTCCAGCCTCGCCGTTGCAGGCGGAAAGCAAATCCTGGTCCGCCGGGACGAGCCAGCTGTTGCCGTAGGGACCGTAGATCTGGCTGAAGGCAAAGGGGGCGGTGAACACGGTCCCATCGCTCGACTCGATGGCATTGTCGCTGCTTCCGGCGTTGGCGAGGAGGCCCTGTACCGGTTCCGGCCATTGGCCCAGGCCCACCGACACGTCGATATGCGGCGTGTTGCCAGATTGGACGGTCGCCTGCACGACGTTTCCGTTTCCGTCGCTGATCAGGTACACGTTCCCGTTCAAGCTGACGCTAGCGCCGTCCGGCAGGGCCAGCTGCGTGCCGTCCGCGAGACTCACGGGGCTCCCGTTGATCTCAAGCTGCGTGGGCGCGGTACAGATCGCGACATCGGAGGTGCCGACCTGTGCCGCGACCGCTTGGTTGACCGCGGCGTTGGGCCAGCTCGGCGCGCCGGACACCTGCCGCTCCTGGACCGTGAAGAAGCTGGGGTAAGTCGGAGCCGTGTCAGTCGCATCCGGGCCGGCCGGCCGCGCCACCGGCGAGTCGACCGGCGGTGGCGGTGGCGGTGGCGTGCCCGTGCTCACCAGCTCGTAGTCGCCCTGCGCCTGGAAATCGTAGAACAGGTTGTTAAATGTCTCCAGATGCGTGTCGCCGACGCCGTGCGCTGTCGCGCACGCGGCCGGCGACGTGGGCGGATTGCTGGTCTGCTCGGTTTCCATCGTCGGGGACGGCTGCGTCGAGAGCGTCGGAGCGGGCTGCAGGTACAGGTTGTTCGATTCTCCCGTGGAGTTGATGGGCTGTGCCATCGCGCACTGCGGCGCCACCGTGGTCCCGCTGTGCGTGGCGAGGTTGACCTTCAGGTCCGTGCCGGCGCTGAAGTCAGCCTCGGCCCCGCCCCTATCGCCGTAAATACCAAACTGAGCGATCGTCCAGTTGCCCGCCAGGTCAACAAGGTCGTCTGGCGCAGTGGCCGCGTACCCTACGCCGGAGACGATCAGCTTCACCGTGTCAGTGACCGAATTGGCTTGACCCAGAAACGTCACTGAGTCTGACGCTAGTTCCTCGGGCGTCAGCAGCGGAACGCTCATGGTGTTTTCGTTTTCGTCATAGCAGTTCCCGGCTCCGTCTGATGTATGGAACGTCCCCGTGCAGGTGGCGTCGTAGCCAAGGAGCGCCGGTTCTACCTGGATTATCTTGAGATTGCTGTCGTAGACGAACTGCTGCCAGCCGGTGCAAGAGCTCCCCTGTGGCGCTGATGCGCACGAGGATGTCGCTGGCAGGTCTCCGTTGGTGTTGAGCTGGACGAGCACTTACTTGCCTGCCACTGGATCGCGGGATAAGCGGCCTTGAAACACCCTTGGCCTGGCACCGAAATCTGCGCAATCGCGTGTCGCCAGAGGGGCATGCTCGCGGCGATGGGTATTACGGCGTTCGCGGCTGGCGATCCGGATCCCACCAGAACGCTCGCCAATACCAATGCGCCGCCAAGGCACGCGGTCATATGGCGGAGCCCTGAGGTGCTTGTTTGCATGATGCACGACTTCATGATGCGCGCTCCTTACAAGGTCCGCAGGGCATCGATATGGCCCGAAGCAACCTATGCGCTCGAATTAAGACTTTAGCTAAATCGTGGCCCCTAAGGGCGACACTCGCGTGCGCACTGCATCCTGGGATGAGTGTGAATCTCCGCCGCCGGGAGTGTCAAGCGAAAGTTGCGTGACCACAACGTAAACATCAGACTGCGCGAGTCATTGACTAACCGCACCCGGCGAGGCTTTCGCCGGCCGACCGGCCGCCTTGTTCGGAAATGGTGCGGGAACGGCCGTTGTGAAGCACTATCGCCGCGCCTGGCAAACTAGGCGCGTTGCCGTGCCGCCTTACCTCAGGCCGCCACAGCGCGGCCCGCACGAAGTGCGGCTACCTACTCCGCCGGATCGGGCAGGCCCGCGACGTGCGCCAGGTCATAGGGCTCAAGCGGCAGGTCGGGATCCTCCACGTTGCCAGGCGCGGAGCGCAGCGCCGCGCGGAACGCCTCGGCGACCTGAGACCTGAACGCGCCCTTGCGGGTGGCGATGAAGGTGACCCGCTCGAGGACCGGCTTGGCGAGCCGGGCGATCACGACGCCTGGGCGCCGGGCGATCGCCACCGCGAGGCGTGGCAGCACGGCGACCCCGACGCCGGCCGCCACCAGGCCCTGCATCGCCATGTAGTCATTGGTCTGGGTGACGGCGTTCGGGGTGAATCCGGCGTTGCGACAGGACATGATCAGGGCGTCGTGGCACATCGAGCTGTGCGGCGTGACCCAAGGCTCGTGGCTCAGCTCCTCGATGGCGAGCACGGGGCGGCCTGCGAGCCGGTGCCCGGCGGGCAGCGCGATCGCCATCTGGTCGCCGAACAGCGGCTCGAGCTCCACCGCCGGATCACGCGCAGCGCCGAGCATGGGGTAGTCGTAGACGACCGACAGGTCGAAGTCACCGCCGATCAGGCCGGGCACGGCCAGCGGGGGGTCGACCTCGGTCAGGCTCAGCTCGACATTCGGCCTGTTCGCCCGGAACGGCCCGGCGGCCGCGGGCATCAGCGTGGCCGCGGCCGTGGGAAAGGCGGCCACCCGTAGCCGGCCACTACCTGCTCTGATCGTTTCCGTCACCTCCCGCTGGGCGTCGGCTAGCTGGGTGAGCACCGGCCTGGCGTAGTCGAGGAAGACCTGCCCGGCGTCGGTGAGCTGTAGCCGACGCGGCTGCCGGTCGAAGAGCTGCGCGCCAAGCTCGCGCTCAAGCTGGGCGATGTGATGTGAGATCGAGGGCTGCGCGTACCCAAGCGTCTCGGCCGCCTTGGTGAACGAGCCGTGACTCGCCACTTCGCAGAAGACCTTGAGCCTGGTCAGCTCTAGCATAGAAAGATTCTATCACGCCGATCAAAAAGATCTTCTTGTGTCTATGGCTCGGCTCGCGCATAGTGGGCTGAGCGGCCGCCGATCGAACGGCTGCCAGTCCCTTTGCCGGGCGCCCAATGTCCCCGAGTTGACTGCCAGTCACTCGCGCGCCCGGTCAGCCAACCAGCGGGTCAGCGATCCCGCCCATCCGAAAGGAAGCTCACATGTCCCTGACCAGCCGCGCCCTCGCCGCCGTCGGCGTGCTCACGACCGCGCTGGCCACCTCGCTCGCCATCGCGCTGCCGGCCACCGCCGCTCCGGCGGTCACCTACCACTTCAAGACGCTTGACAACAGCAACGACCTGACGTTCAACCAGTTGCTTGGCATCAACAACCACGGCGTGATCTCCGGGTACTACGGCTCGGGCGCCCAGGGCCACAAGAACAAGGGCTACCTGCTGCTGCCGAACTACCACCAGTCCGACTACCGGGTGGAGAACTTCCCCGGCTCGGCCCAGACGCAGGTCACGGGCCTGAACGACACTGGCGACACGGTCGGCTTCTTCTCCCACACCAATGACGCGAACCCCAATAACAACGCCAACTTCGGCTTCTGGGAGCGCGGCGGCCACTTCCACAAGGTCGACTACCCCGCCAGCAGCTCCGCCACCCCGCCGGTCGACCAGTTGCTCGGCATCAACGACCAGGGCGTGGCCGTCGGGTTTTACAACGACTCCTCGGGCAACTCGCACGGCTATGAGTACAACGTCACGACCGGCAAGTTCTCGACGGTCAACCTGGACAACGGCGCGACCAGCGTGACCGCGACGGCCATCAACAACCACCGCACCGTGGCCGGCTTCTTCACCAACTCGAGCGGCACCGACGCCTTCTTGCTCACCAGGAACGGCCAGCTCACCGTCATCTCCGAGCCTGGCGCCAGCATGACCCAGGCGTTCGGCGTCAACGACCACGACGAGGTCGTGGGCGCGTACATGATCGGCTCGGACAGCTACGGCTTCACCTGGACTCCGGGTGGCGGCCTCGTCACGGTCAACGACCCGCACGGCGTCGGCAGCACGGTGATCAACGGCGTCAACAACGCCGGCGACCTGGTCGGCTTCTACACCGACAGCCACAACCGCGTGGACGGCCTGCTCGCCACGCCATAGCAGCCCGCCGCTCGCAACAGCCCATGATCACGGACTCCCGTCAGCAGGAAGCGCCGACCGGCGTCCGTGATCATGGGCGCAACCGTTCTTACGCGGGCGGCTTGCCCTTCCCAGGGCGGATCGGGGGGATCGCAGCCACCTTGCGCCGCCTCGGCCCCGACCACAGGGCGGGCACTGCGTTGATGGCCGCGGTCACCGCGTAGGCCGCCGCCTCGTAGTTCACCCGCCAGCCGATGAAATCCTGCCACGCGCCTGCCAGGTCACCTTCACGCTCGATCGGGAAGTCGACCTCGCGCATCCGGGCGATGGCGTCGAGGAACTCCTCGTAGGTCAGGCTGATCTTCTCGTCCGGGTCGGGTTCGTCGGGCACCTTGACCCCCATCGCCTGCGCGATCTGGGTAAAGCACAAGAACCCGCTGCGCAGGCACAGGCGAGCGGAGACCTCCGGGGCGGCCTTGGGGGACAGCGCGAGGAACAGCGCGGCGGAATCGAGCACGGCGAGCAGCGCCGTCGCCCAGGACGACAGCGGCCTCGGCGAGCGGAACCGCACCAGCAGCACGTACGTGGTGTGGCTCTCGGCGACGTCGGCGGCCCACCGCTCCCACCGCTCGTAGAACTCGGGCAGCTCGCCGATGGTGGACACGCCGGACCCGAGCGCGTAGTGGGTGCGGGCGAGTAGCTCAGGGCCCCAGGACGGGACGCCGGCCCGCGCGTTGAGCAAGGCCACCTCGGTCTCCCTGCGGTTGAACGCCGAGTACAAGGTGGGCAGGTACGCGATCTGCAGCGCGACGATCACCAGGCCGGTCAGCGCGGCAGCGAACACGAGCCAGACCGGCACGGCGCCGTGCGGCACCCCTGAGCCCAGCGTGAACACCGACTCCCCCGCGATCGTGAAGGCCCGCGAGATGCCGCCCGTGATGAACGGCCAGAACAGCAGCGCGTAGCCGGTGAAGCTGGCGCCGAGCCACGCGGCGAGCTGCGAGATGAGAATCGCCGCGGCCTGGGAGGCAAGCACCCGGTCACGCGTACGGTAACCGCCGATCGGGGCCGTCACTAGCCGGAACGCCGTGACGACGACGCGGTCGACCAGCCGGGTCAGCCAGCTGCCCACCGGACGTGGCACCATGAGCGTCCCGACCACGCTGGCGCCCGCCGTGAGCACGAGCGCGGCGCCGACGACCGCCGCCAGCGAGCGGGCAATAAGCGGTACGACCATGCGGTCCTCACTGTCCTCGTGGTCATCGCCTGCGTCATGACGTCAGCTCGTGCGCACGCGCGGGCGGGGCGTCCAGCCCGCAGTGCACCAGGCCGCGCGGCGGGACGGGCGCACGGGCCGGGTTGCGAATGGTGAGCGCGGCCAGCACGCCGCCGGCGGCGCACAGGCCAGCGGAGACCAGCACCGCGGTACGAAAACCCGCCGAGAAGTGCGCCGGATGCAGGTAGGCGGCACCGGACAGGCCGGCCACCGCGGGCAGCACGGCCACCGCTATCAGGCTCGCCGCGCGGGCGACGTCGTTGTTGACCGCCGAGGCAGCCCCGGCCTGCTCGGCTGGGGCGGCGGCGAGGACGGTCGAGGTCAACGGGGCCACGTTGATCGCCAGGCCCAGCCCGAAGACGGCCACCCCAGGCAGCACCTCGGTGAGGTAGTCGCCCGAATAGCCGATCCTGACGAGCAGCGCGAGCCCGGCCGCGATCACGAACGGCCCGACGCTCATCTGCAGCCGCGGGCCGATGCTCGCCGCCAGCGCACCCGAGCGCGCCGACAGCGCGAGCATGATCACGGTCACAGGAAGCAGCGATATGCCTGCCTCGAGCGGCGTGTACCTGGCCACCTGCTCGAGCTGGATGGGCAGCAGGAACATCGCGCCGCCCAGGGCGGCGTAGACCACGAACGTGACCGCGTTCGCCGAGAGGAACTGGGCCGACCCGAAGAGCCCAGGCGGCAGCAGCGGCTCGGCGACGTGGCGCTCCCAGGCCGCGAACGCGGCAAGCAGCCCGGCGCCGCAGATCAGCGCGGCCAGCGGTGCCGGACTCGACCAGCCCGCCAACGGACCCTCGATCAGCCCGAAGGCGAGCCCGATCAGGCCGAGGGTGACCAGGGCACCGCCAACCAGGTCGACCCGCCCGGTCCTGCGGGGATCGCGCGATTCCGGGACGTGCCGCCAGGTCACCACGACCACGGCGATCGCGACCGGCACGTTGATCGCGAAGATCAGCCGCCACGAGACGGCCTGGATCAGCCAGCCGCCGAGGAACGGGCCGATCGCGGTGCCGATGCCACCGAACCCGGACCACGCCCCGATCGCCTTGCCCCGGTCGTCCGGATGAAACGACGCCTCGATGATCGCCAGGCTCCCAGGGGTCAGCAGCGCCGCCCCGACGCCCTGCAGCGCCCTCGCCGCCACCAGCACCATCGCGTCGGGGGCGGCGCCGCAGAGCACCGAAGCTAGCGCGAACCAGGTCACCCCGATCAGGAACACCAATCGCCTGCCGTAGCGGTCGCCCAGGGCGCCGGCCAGCAGCAGCAGGCCAGCCAGGGCAAGCGTGTAGGCGATCACCACCCACTGCAGGGAGGCCAGGCTGGCGTGGAACTCACGGCCGATCGCGGGCAGCGCGATGCCGACGACCGTGGCGTCGATCGACGCCATCGCCGACCCGAGGATCGTGGCTACAAGCACCCACCGGCCGCGCGCGCTCGCGTACCGCAGGTCGGCCACGAAACACCCCCTATGCACTGCCAGGGTCGGTCGGTCAGGGATTCGGCCCGCCCCGGCCGGGGAACCATCGGGCCACGGACGATCCTCGTCCACGCACGTGGACGACCGCAAGCGCAAGGGGCGTGACCAGACCACATGCCAAGCGACGGCCCGATGACAAGCGACGACCTGCGGTGGGAACCCGTTAGGTTCCTGGTCTTCTCCGGGTCGTTGCGCCGCGACTCGTACAACAGCAAGCTGGCGGGCCTGGCCGCGGCCGTCATAGAGGCCAACGGCGGCGACGCGACCGTCGCGAGCATGGCCGACTTCGACTCGCCTTCCTATGACCAGGACGTACAGCAGGCCGAGGGGTTCCCGCTCGGCGCCGAGGAGTTCCGGCGGCAGATCGAGGCGTGCCATGCGTTCGTCGTGTCCTCGCCCGAGTACAACGGCTCGGTACCTGGCGGGCTGAAGAACGTGATCGACTGGGTGTCGCGCTACCATCCCCAGCCGTTCAACGAGCGGCACGGGTTGCTGATGTCCGCGTCGCCGTCGATGATCGGCGGCAACCGGGGGCTGTGGGCGTTGCGAGTTCCGCTCGAGCACCTTGGCGCGCGGCTTTATCCAGACATGTTCTCCCTGGCGCAGGCTCACCTCGCGTTCGGGACGGACGGGCGCATCGCCGACGCCGATCTGGCGCAGCGGTTCACCACGAACATCGTCAACTTCATGGCGTCCGTCGAGGCCTCGGTACACTACCCGTGCATGAAGCAGGCCTGGGTGGAGTTCCTTGGCGAACACCCCGAGCCCGCGCTCGACCGCGTCGAGTGACCCAGTCGAGCTGAGCAACGCCCGCGGCGACCACGGCGAGTGAGGAACCCCCGACGATGAACAACCTGCACCGCGAGCTCGCCCCGGTATCCGAGGCAGCCTGGGCGAGCATTGAGGATGAGGCGAGGCGCTCGTTCACGCTGCCGCTGGCCGGGCGCCGGGTGGTGGACGTCCGGCAGCACGACGACGCGACGGCGGCCGTCGGCACCGGCCACCTCAGCGACGGCCCGCCGCCGGCCGGCGCCGCCGAGGTCACCGCCAGCCTGCGCGCGTCCCAGCCGGTCATCGAGCTGACCGTGCCGTTCACGCTGACCCGCCAGGCGATCGACGACGTCGAGCGCGGCGCGAAGGACCCGGACTGGCAGCCGGTCAAGGACGCCGCGCGCGCGATCGCGCTGGCCGAGGACCGCGTCGTGTTCGGCGGGTACCCGGCCGGCGGCGTGCCTGGCGTCGCGGCGGCCTCGTCGCTCCAGGCGCTGACCCTCCCGGCCGACGCCAGGTTCTACCCGAACGTGGTCGGCGACGCGCTGTCCTCGCTCGTTCAGGCCGGCGTCGGCGGCCCGTACGCGCTGCTGCTGAGCAACGACGCCTACGCCGCGGTCGGCGAGACGTCGGACTACGGCTACCCGGTCAGGCGCCACCTGGCCAGGCTGGTGGACGGGCCGATCCGGCAGGCCCCTGCCATCGACGGCGCGCTCTTGCTGTCGATCCGCGGCGGCGACTTCGAGCTGCACCTGGCCCAGGACCTTTCCATCGGGTACCAGTCGCACGACGCCGACGTCGTGCGGCTGTACTTCCGCGAGGCCCTCACCTTCCAGGTGCACACGCTAGAAGCGAGCGTCCGCCTGATCGCACCGAGTGAGTCAGTAGCTCAGTAAGCGCTCCCTCCCTCTCTCCCCCTCCCTCTCCCTCCCCCGCGGTTCCATGATCACGGTGGGTTGTCGTCGTATCGACCGGTAAATCCACCGTGATCATGGATGTGAGAGGGTTTAGGGCGATGCACCCCCCGCGCCGGACAGCAGTGACGACGACGTTCGTCGTCCTCGGCCTCGTCGAGGGTACCTGGGCGTCGCGGCTCCCGGCGATCAAGGCTGGCCTGCACCTGTCGCCCGGCGTGCTCGGCCTCGCCTTGCTGGGCCCGGCGCTCGGCTGCGTGCTGGCGATGCCGGCGACCGGCGCGATCCTCGCCACGGCGGCGCCGCGGCACCTGACCCGGGCCGGCCTGGTCCTGATGACCGCGATGCTGCCGCTGACCGCGATCGCCACGTCGGCCTGGCAACTTTTCTTGATCCTGCTGCTGTGGGGCGCCGGGATCGGCGTCGTCGACGTGGCCATGAACACGGAGGCGGCCAACTTTCAGGCCGAGCTAGGCCAGCGCGTCATGTCTGGCATGCACGGGGCTTATAGCATCGGCGGGCTCGCCGGGTCCGGCCTCGGGGCGATCACGGCGGCCATCGGCGTCGGTGCCGGGGGGACGTTCATCATCGCCGCGATCACGACGGCGGTGGCCGGGCTCGCCGCGACCGCGGCGTTCGCCGCGGGACGGCACCGCGGGCCGACGGCGCCCGGAGGCGAGCAGGAGGCTCACCGCCAGCATGCTGCGGGCGAGTCAGGGACGCGGGCCCGTTGGCCTCAATGGTCGAAGATGCTGGTGGCGCTCGGCGCCATGACCTTCGCGAGTTTCCTCGGCGAAGGATCGGCTGGCAACTGGAGCGCGGTCTACCTGCACAGCTCGCTCGGTGCCGCGCCGGCCATCGCGGCCTTCGGCTATGCCGCGTTCGCGTGCGCGATGACGGCCGGCAGGCTCAGCGGCGACTGGCTGACCAACCGCGTCGGCCCCGTGCGCCTGGTCAGGCTGTCGGCCACCCTGGCCGCCGCCGGGTTCGGCGGCGCGCTGCTGATCGGTCACGTGTGGTCCGCGCTGGCGGGCTTCGCGCTGCTCGGCGGCGGGCTGTCGGTCGTCGTGCCGCTGACCTTCACCGCGGCGGCCGGCCTCGGACGGCCAGGGCCAAGCCTCGCGATGGTCACGTCGTGCGGCTACGTAGGCGCACTGGCTGGCCCCGCGCTCATCGGCGGGCTCGCCAGCATTTTCAACATACCCATCGCGCTCGGTGTCGTCGTCTTGCTCAGTGTCGTGATCGCCACTCTCGCAGGCGCGGTACGGCCGACTCAGCAGGCGAGAGCACGCGAGCCGGAAGTCAAGCGATCGTGACCGGGAGGGTGTCGAATCCGCGCAAGAGGATGGTGTTCCTGCGCGTCGGCTCGCCGGCGGCAGAGATCTTCGGGAAGCGGCTTACCAGCCGGGGAAATGCCACCGCGCCCTCGAGCCTGGCGAGCGCCGCGCCGATGCAAAAGTGCGCGCCACCGCCGAAGCTAAGCGGCCCGGCATCCGGGCGCAACGGGTCGAAGCTGGCCGGGTCGGCGAACCGGCGCGGATCCCTGTTCCCCGCCCCGAGCAGCACGATCACGTTGGTCTGATCGGACAGCCGCACGTCACCCACGCTGGTGTCGTAGCCAACGCGGCTGGTTAGCTGCACGGGCGAGTCGAAGCGCAGCACCTCTTCGACGAACGCGGACGGCGGCACCGAGCCATCCCGCAGGCCCTCGCCGGCCAGCGGGTCCTGCATGACGATGGCAAGGCCGTTTCCGAGCAGGTTCGTCGTCGTCTCGAAGCCGGCTACCAGCAGCAGGGTCAGGTTGTGCAGCAACTCGAAGTCCGTCAGCCTGCCGTCGGCGGCGTCACTCACCGCGAGCAGGTCGCTGAGCAGGTCGTCGCGAGGCTCGGCGCGGCGCCTGGCGGCCAGGTCGGTGAAGTACTCGAGTAGTTCGACCGCTGCCGCGTTGATCGCGGGCAGCGCACTGAGGTCGGTGAGCTCGAACACGCCCGCCAGGTCTCGCGCGATCGGCCGGAACCGCTCCCGGTCCGGCTCGGGGATCCCGATCAGCTCGCAGATCACGGTGACCGGCAGCAGGTAGGCGAAGTCGTGCATGAACTCGACGGCCGAGCCGTCCGCGCCCCGATCGGCGATCGCGTCGAGCAACTCGTCGGCCATCGCCGCGATGGCAGGCTCCAGGCCGGCGACGCGGCGGGCGGTGAACGCCCGGGCGATCAGGCTCCTGATCCGCGCGTGCCGCGGGGCGTTCATGTTCAAGATCCAGTCCACAGCCTGTACCAGCACCGGGTTCGCCTGCCAGCCAGGAAAGTCCTTATCCGGCTTGGCGCGGTCGGACACGGCGAAGCCCGGATCGCGCAGCACCGCGCTGATCGCCTCGTACCCGACGATCAGCACGTCGCAGGGACCGAGCTCGACCGCCTCGCCCATCTGGAGCAACTCGGCGTAGAGCGGGTAAGGGTCGGCCCTTCCCGCTGGCGTGGTCAGCGAGGTGACGATCTCTATCGCGTCCATGGGTAAGCTCCATTAGCCACCAGCCATTAGCCGCGATCATAAGTACTATCGCGTCTTGGGGTCAAGCTATATCGCGTCTGGCCCGGCGGGTCCCCCGGTCCGGCGCGGGAACGGCCGCCGACCGGCCACCGAGTCAGCGCTGAGTCAGCACCAAGCAGGTAGAACTGACCCCGGTTTTGGCTACATTGATGACGCTGGGATTGAACGCGACGATCACGCCGGCCGTGGTCCCTGGCGGGGACATCGAGAGGCAGGAGCTCATGGCACGTGGGATTCAGGTCGGTGACAAGGCTCCCGACTTCACCCTCCCGTCACAGTCCGGTGAGCAGGTCCGACTGCACGACCGGCTGGGCGACCGGGTGGTCGTCTTGTATTTCTTCCCGAAGGACGGGACCCCCGGATGCACGGCCGAGGCGTGCGCCTTTCGCGACAGCCACGAGGTCTTCGCCGACGCCGGCGCCGAGGTGATCGGGGTCAGCTCAGACTCGGTGGACAGTCACGTGGCCTTCGCCGACCGGCACAAGTTGCCATTCACGCTGCTCAGTGACTCCGGTGGAGGCGTGCGGAAGAGCTACGGCGTGCCGGCGGTGCTCGGATTGCTGCCTGGCCGCGTCACCTACGTCATCGACCGGCAGGGCACGGTCCGGCACGTCTTCAACTCGATGACCCGCATCAACCACCACATCAGCGATGCCCTGGACGTGGTCAGGCGGCTGCAGTCCGAGCAGGGCAGCTGAGGCCTCGCCGGCCACTCCCCCGCGAGTACGACTTCCAGGCGGCGAAGACCAGGTGCGGCCGGCCACATGGTAATGCTGGCGGGCCATCAGGCCCGCCAGCATTTACCCCGTCGCAGCGAGCGCAGGCGCGACCGCTCGGGATCAGTTTGCAGGGATGCTCTACCGGATTCCTACTGGACGCTACGAGACGCAGGTCTGCGTGACGTTGTCCCAGTTGGTGCCGGCCGGGCAGTCGGCCAGCGGGATGTGGTGCACTGCCGAGGAAGCGGGACTGGTCATCGCGACGGCGATGCCGGCCGCGGGAACGGCGGTGAACAGGATCGCGGCGGCCGTGAGGAACGGCGCCAGGTAGTTGCGCTTGATGGCAAGCATGACCGATCTATCCTTTCGGGGGGTTGGTAAATCCTCGGGGGGGTGATTGCGGCGCTCGCGTCCCAGCCGTCCGGCCGAACGGCAGGCCCAGGAGCTGGCCGGCTCCTAGCGCGGGCACCCAGGTGCGCACCCTGGCGTCCCGGCCACCAGACCGCTAGGTCCGGCGGCCGGGATCCGCAAGGCCCTCGCGGGCCGGTCGTACGTCACGGCCTACGATGGTCTTACTGTCACAACGACAGTAAATCACCGTGCACAGTTCCTGTCAAGTCGACATCAACACGCGCCCTGGCCTGAGTTTCGCGGCCTGCCACGCCCTGGGGCCCGCGCTATGGCTGTCGCGCCTGATCGCGTCAGGCTCGCACCGGCGGCCGGGAATTGGCCCGCTCTATGGCTGTCCCCCATTTGAGCAGCTGAGGGCTGCAGTCATCGTGGGCAATCTGGCATTCGATCAGGACAGGACCGCCCTTGTGCTTGCGCGCCCTTCCGATCGCATCGGCTAGCTCGCCGCCCGTCGTTGCCGACAGGCCGAGCCCACGGCCGTCCGAGGCGTTGAAGGTGGCTATGAGCCCGGAGTAATCCCAGTTCTTGAAGTAGTTGTACGGGCCATCGTGGATCTCCGATTCCACGACGTAGCCGCGGTTGTTGACCAGGAAGATCAGGACCTCCTGGCCGTGGCGGATGATGTTGGACACTTCCTGGGCAGTCAGCTGGAAGGATCCGTCGCCGATGACGGAGACCAGCCTGCGGTCGGTCTCCAGGCCCATCGCGTAGCCGAACGTGGCCGGGGTGGCCCACCCGATCGATCCCCACTGCATCTCGATCTCGAACCTGGCGCCGCCGGGCAGCCGGGTCGCCATTCCGTTGAGCCAGGAGTCGCCGGTCTCCACGAGCAACGTCGTCTTCGGATCGAGATCCTCCTCGATCTGACGCCACATCTCGGCCCGGGTCAGCGGCGCGGCGCCGTTCCCGTTGCTGTTCGCCACGTTCGCGTGTGCCTGGAACTCGATGCGGCGGTACTGCGTCAGCGTCGTGTCGTTGGCGCGAACCTTCTTGGCCAGAGCTGACAGGAAGTCGGCCAGCGCGACGTTGGTGTACTCGGTGTCGGGCAGGCGGACGTACCTGGGCTCGGCGCAGATCATCTTCTCCTTGGCAGGGATGCCGGTCCAGCCGCACGTGGTGTAGTCGGTGAACAGCGGGCCCGCGGCAAGCACCGCGTCTGACCAGTCGAGTACGGGCTCGGTTCCCAGGCTGCTCACCGGGCCCCAGTAGATGCCGATGTACTGCTGGTGGTCTTCAGGAAAGAAGCTCTTGGCGTTCGGCATGACGGCCACGGCGCAGCCGATCTTCTCGGCTAGCTCACGGAACGCGCCAATCGCACCAAAGGAGCGCAGGTGGACGCCAGCGAGCAGGATCGGCCGGTGCGCGTCGTTGAGGAAGGCAGCCGCCCGGTCGACCGCCGCCTCCAGTGCCTTGGGATTGCTGGGATCAAGCGCGGCGACCGTCTCAAATGGCGATGGCGCCGGGCAGATAGCGTCTGCGAGGTTACAGGCGATCTCGATATAGGCGGGCTTGCGCTCGCGCAGTGCCGTGCTGATGGCGTAATCGATCATGGACGGCGCGTTATCGGCGTGCAATATGCGGACGGCCGCGCAGGTCACGTACTTGAACATCTCGTACTGGTAGGAGAAGTCGTGCGTGCCGATGGTGTGGTGCAGCTTGTGGTTGGCGCCGGGGTCGTTTGTGTTGTAGCCGGACGAGACGAAGATCACGGGCAAGCTCTCCGCGTAGGCGCCGGCCACGCCGTTGAGCGCGGAGAACGCCCCCACGTTGAACGTGGTGACCACGGCGCCGCAGCCGCGGATCCGCGCGTACGCCTCGGCGGCATACGATGCGTTGAGTTCGTTGCAGCAGCCGATCTGCTCCACTTCCTTGTTCCACAGCAGTTCGTCGAGCAGGCCGAGGTTGTAGTCCCCTGGAACCATGAAGTAGTGCTTAATGCCCATATCCTGCAACCGCGTGGCGAGATAATTACCAACGGTGAAATTAGCCATGTTTCCCCCCTGCAAGGCCGATAAGATCGGCTGCGTGAATGTGAACCTTGCAGCGTGAATACTGGGCGACGCCCGCACCCGCTTGTCGGTGATAAGTACCCGGTTAAGCCGGCTTCAAGCAGCCTGCGCGGCCTTGGAGCGCGAGACGGCACACGGATCGCCTGCCGTGCGAACCGTCCGTCACATTGGCTAGCATCAGCGCAAGGCCACGCCATGCCAAAGGGAGCTGATCTGATGTCCACGCCGATACCGGATACGGCATTGCAGTTGCAGTCGCTGGTCACGCCAGATCAGACGGTGCGGTTGTTCCTTCAGGCCGTCGACGTGCCTGCGCCCGGGCCGAGCGAGGTGCTCGTGCGGGTCGAAGCTGCGCCAATCAACCCATCCGACCTCGGCCTGCTGCTGGCTGGCGCCGACGCGAGCACCGCGGTCCCGAGCGGCACCGCCGACCGGCCGGTCATCACGATGCCGCTGCCAGAGCGCGCCATGCGCGCGCTGAAGGCGCGCGTCGGCACGGCGATGCCGGTCGGCAACGAGGGCGCGGGAACGGTCGTGGCGGCCGGATCGTCCGACGCCGCCAGGGCCTTGCTCGGCAAGACGGTGGCCGCGGCGGGTGGCGCCATGTACACGCAATACCGGTGCGTGGACGCGGCGCTGTGCCTAGCGCTACCCGAAGGCACCAGCGCGGTCGACGGGGCATCCGCGTTCGTGAACCCGATGACGGTGCTCGGCATGGTGGAGACGATGCGGATGGAAAACCACGCGGCGCTCGTGCACACGGCGGCCGCGTCCAACCTGGGCCAGATGCTCAACCGGCTGTGCATCGCCGACCGCATACCGCTGGTCAACATCGTGCGCAGGCCCGAGCAGGCACAGTTGCTCAGAACGGCCGGGGCCAGCTATGTGTGCGACTCGAGTTCGGTGGCCTTCATGGACGAGCTGACAGCCGCCGTCTCGGCAACGTCAGCCACGCTGGCCTTCGACGCCGTTGGTGGCGGCAGGCTGGCAAGCCAGATCCTGACCTGCATGGAGGCAGCGGCCAGCGGCACTGCAAGCCAGTACAGCCGGTACGGATCCACGGTGCACAAGCAGGTCTACATCTACGGCTCCCTCGACTGGGGGCCGACGGAGCTGACCCGCGGCTTCGGCTTCGCCTGGAGCGTCGCTGGCTGGCTGCTCACGCCGTTCCTTGGCAAGATCGGCCCGGAAGGGATCGGCCGCCTGCGCGACCGCGTCACCGCCGAGCTGACGAGCACCTTCGCGAGCAGCTACACCGATCAGGTCTCGCTCGCCGACGCCCTGCGGCCGGAAACGATCGCCGCCTACGCCCGGCAGGCCACCGGCTCGAAATACCTCATCATCCCCAGTCGCTAGGCCCCGCGCACAGGTCTTACCGCGCTCGCCTGCCGGCGCCCCTCAGATCCGCCGGGAGCCCCGCCAGGCGAAATCACAATGCCATGAAACCCAATTAAGAATCATCTATTTACCAGATCTTGAGCCTGACGAGAGAAGCAATCTAGCTCTGTAAGGAAATACTACGCGCTGCCGGTGCTGACCGACGACGAGAGGCACGATGCTGAGGCCCTGGTACTGGGTCGGCGGCGCTGGCGCGGGGGCCTTTGACGAGGCGTACCGCTGCGCTCCGGCAGGCCCGCCGCGACGGACCAGCCGATCGCCTACTGCAGCTGGCCAGGTACTTGGCAGGAGCTTGAACTGATGGCGGGTAATGCCTCCAGGACGGGCTAACCGGGCGGGCCGCAGGGGCGTCTTGAGTATGAGGCCATCAAGTACGCATCGCGCGGGCGGCCAGCTAGCAGGTGGTCTGCGTGGTTAACATATTCTTCGGGACGGGAAGGACTGAATGCGTATTACCTTCCTGGGTCACGCGGGGTTGCATATCGAGACAAGGTTCGGCACCATCTTGTGCGACCCGTGGAAGAACCCGGCTTACTTCGCATCATGGTTCCCTTTTCCTGACAATACTTGGCTAGACTGGGACAAATACGGCGATGTCGACTACCTGTATGTCTCCCACCTGCATAAGGACCATTTCGATCCGCAGTTGCTGAGCCAGCATGTGTCAAAGACCGCGACCGTGTTGCTGCCCGACTACCCGGTGGACGACCTTCGCCGGGAACTCGACCGACTGGGGTTCGCTCGATTCTGCCCGGCCAAGAACGGTCAGGTGCTGCAGCATGGCGGACTGCGGATGCTGGTGCAGGCGCTGCGGTCCCCGGCAGACGGTCCGCTTGGGGACTCTGTCCTGGCTGTCAGTGACGGGACTGCCCGGGTTCTCAATCAGAACGACGCGCGCCCGACCGATCTTGATCCGATCATAGAATTCGGCCCGTTTGACGTTCATTTCCTGCAGTTCTCCGGAGCAATCTGGTGGCCTTGGGCATATGAACTGCCACCGGCGGCTCAGCGGTCTTTCGGGGAATCGAAGCGAGCCAACGGCCTAGACCGGGCAGCCCGCTATGTCCGTGCGGTCGGCGCACGTCATGTCGTACCTTCCGCAGGCCCGCCCTGCTTCCTCGATGAGGAGCTATTCGCGCTCAACGACGTGGCGAAGGATAACGCAAATACGTTCCCCGACCAGACGGTGTTCCTTCGCTACCTGCGGCGACACGGCATACCAGGGGGACAACTGCTCGTGCCTGGGGCGGTGATCGAACTAGACGGTGGCCATTGCCAGGTTCGGTGGCCCATGGATCCCGCCGAGGCTATGCGGCCTTTCACAGACAAATCCCGGTATCTACGCAGTTACGCCGATCGGATGCGACCAATAATCGAGGCGGAAAGACGCAGGTGGGGAGCACCTGATGTGGACGTGCTCGCCGAGCTTAAGAACTGGTTTGAGCCACTGCTCAAGCTGGCAGACGGCATCAGGGCCGGGATCGCAAGTCCGGTACTGCTGCGGGTAACCGGCGAGGAACCCATCGTCATCGACTTCCCGGCAGGCGAAGTCCGCAGATACGACGACGAATCCTGCCGCTATGAATTCACCGTGGACGGCCAGTTGATCAGGCGACTCATCGCGGACCATCAGGTGGACTGGGTTAACAGCTTGTTCCTGAGCATGCGATTTCGTGCCCGCCGGGTGGGCCAGTACAACGAGTACCTCTATACGTTCTTCAAGTGCCTGGCCCCTGACCGGCTGATGTACGCGGAAGGCTGGTACGCCAGTCAGCGGGACGACGAGGTCGACATCCAGCTCAACGACTGGATCGTGCAGCGCCGCTGCCCTCACCTGCAAGGCGACCTAGGCAAATTCGGCAAGACCGACGGGGAGACACTCACCTGTACCGTGCATGGCTGGCAGTTTGACCTGGCCACAGGACGCTGCCTGGTTAGCGACGCACCTGAGCACCGGCTCCGCAGCCGCCCGGCCTGTCCCGCTGCTGACGCGGTGAGCACGGCGACTTGATGGCTTCGGCGTACCTCCTCGTCACACCCAGTCCGGCCCGATGCTCTTGGCAGTAGCCAGGTACTCGGCGTTGTCGCCGATCAGCTCGTCGGCGAGGTCAAGCACCCGCTGGAGCCTCGCGTCCGCGATCCGGTAGACGACGTGCCGCCCGTGCCGGTCGGCGTGCACGAACGCACACCAGCGCAAGGACGCGAGGTGGTTCGAGATCCTGCTCTGCGGCAGGCCGATGGCCTCGATCAGCTCGGTGACGCTGTGCGGCCGCTTGAGCAGGTGCCTGATTATCTCCAGGCGGGTCGGGTCGGCGAGCACCCGGAACCACCTGGCCTGCGCGACCGGCAATGCCGACGGGTCGGAAGCAGTAATGTCAACCCTCCTGCGTCAGGCCGAGCACGGGGTTGCCGAGCGCGCTAAAGGCGGGAAGGCTGGGCTCCGCGGGTGGAGATGTCCGGGCAACCGCAGGAGTGACGCGTGCGGGCGGGACATCGACTCAACAGGTCTTCCTGTCGGAAATACGCTGGTCTCATCATGCAACGCGAGGACTGAGCAGTCCAGTGCGCGCGCATAACGCCAGCATCACGTGGGACAGGCCCAGTGGCGTCCCGTGCAGGTACTCCGGCCAGCGCCACGGCAGGCGATCCGGCCCGGCTGATGCCAGACGTCAGCCGTCCTTCGGTATTCAGCCGTCCTTCGGTATCAAGCCGAAGCGCGGGGTCACCGTGCTGATGTCGTAGCTCGGTCCCCAGTACCACTGGGTCGCGTCCGATCCGGGCACGAGGTGCGGGTATCCGGTCGGGTCGGCGATCCACCAGCGGACGCGAGACCGCATCCAGGCCGGGAGCGTAGCGATCGTGGCCTGGACGGCCGACCACTCGTTCAGGTTGCAGTAGAGGCGAGCCAGCGCGTGCGGGTCAGCGGTGAGCTTTTGCCGTGTCCAGGTCGCCGCTTGCTGCGGCGTCGCGTCGGTGGGCTCGATGTCCAGGGCGTCGGCGGACGGGTCGCTCGCGTTGGTGTCGATCCACAGGACCTGCTGCCCGGCCAGGGCGGATGCGGGGACGGCGTGCGGCCCGGTCGTGTACGTGGCGATCACGTGACCGGGCGGGATCGCCGACGGCTTGACCGAGTCGTACATCAGGTAAGGCCTGGTCGGCGCGGTCGCCTGCCTGACGGCCAAGCCGCGGCGGACCGTTCGGACGTTGCCCGGCGCGCTGGCCGAGCCGGTACTTCCTGGCACGCTGGCCGAGCCGGTACTTCCCGGCGCGCTAGCCGAGCCGGTACTTCCCGGCGCACTAGCCGAGCCAGTACTTCCTGGCGCGCTAGCCGAGCCAGTACTTCCCGGCGCGCCAGCCGAGCCAGTACTTCCCGGCGCGCCAGCCGAGCCAGTACTTCCCGGCGCGCCAGCCGAGCCAGTGCTTCCCGGCGCGCTGGCCGAGCTCGCGCGGTTGATCGCGGCGGCATCGCCACCCGCCGGACCGGCGCCAGGCCCGGCCGTCACAGCCGCTGCCACACCCGCCGCGACGGCGACCGCCACCGCCGCGACGGCGATCTTGAGCGTGAGCCGGGTCGGCTGACGCGCATAGCGCGGGCTGACAGCGTGCCTGCCCGATGTCGGGACCGCGTGCCGGCCTGATATCCGGACGGCGTCCCGCTCGCCGGGAGAGCGGAACGTGGTCGAGCGCTCGGTCGTGAAGTGCTCGGTCGTGAAGCGCTCGGTCGTGAAGCGCTGGGTCGTGAAGCGCTGGGTCGTGCGGAACGAGGACTGCGCTGAGCTGGTTCGCGGGTTCAAGGTCAGCCTTCACTCGGGCGCGCAGGGCGCTCGGTGGTCCCCCGGGCGCTGCCTAGCCGAAAGCGGTCGCCTGGCGGTGGCGGTGGCGGTGGCGGTGGCGGTGGCGGTGGCGGTGGCGGTGCGGATGTGACGCGGGTCAGGGCGACGCGTTGCCGGGCAACCATCCTGCGCTTGCGTACAACCTGCCACTAACCATAAGTTTAGCATATGTATGCTATATCAGAGTTTTATTATGATTTACATCACACTAGTGTTAACACTCTGCTTGCCTGCGTGGCCGGAGACCGGAACGATCGGCATGCCGGGCAAGGCGCCAGGAGATGAAGCGGTCGGGCAGCCACGGCGCCGGATGATCGTTGCGCGCCGTCAGCCGGTGACCTCAACGGTGACTTCGATCACCACGGGCGCGCCGCGCGGAAGCTCCGCGACGCCCACGGAGGTACGCGCGTGGCGACCCGCGTCACCGAATACGGCAAGGAAGAGCTCGCTGGCCCCGTTGACGACGCCGGCCTGGCCGGTGAATCCCTCCGCCGACGCGACGAAGCCGACAACCTTCACCACCCGCACGACCTGGTCCAGGCCGACCGCGTCGTCGATCGCGGCAAGCGCCGAGAGGGCGCACTGACGGCTCAGTTCG
>JASIBM010000346.1 GCA_030045175.1 Streptosporangiaceae bacterium
CGGTCCGCCGCGCCTTCGCTGGCCGGCCAGGCCGGTGAGTAGATGTTGGTGAGCATCACCTGCCGCGCTCCGGCCGAGCGGAGCGCGGCGGTGGCGAGGCCGTGACCGAGCAACTGGTGGTGCGCGGTCGGCAGCGCGTCCAGCATGAGCGCCTTGCCCGGCGCATGGATGCCGAGCCCGTAACCGTAGACCATCACCACGAAGGGCTCGTTCAGGGTGATCCACAGCCCGATCCGGTCGGCCAGCCGCGCGGCGACGAGCTCGGCGTAGTCCGCGAACCGCAGTGACGTCTGCCTGCTCAGCCAGCCCCCGGCGGCTTCGAGCGGTTGCGGCAGGTCCCAGTGGTACAGGGTCGGCACCGGGGTGATGCCCGCCGCGAGCAATGCGTCGGCGAGCCTGTCGTAGAAGTCCAGGCCCGCCTGGTTCACCGGGCCGGCGCCGCCGGGCTGAACCCTCGGCCAGGCGATCGAGAACCGGTAGGCGGTCAGGCCCAGGTCGGCCATCAGCGCGACGTCGGTTGCCCAGCGATGGTAGTGATCGGTCGCCACGTCCCCGGTGTGGCCGTCCCTGATCGCCTGCGGCTGACGGCAGAACGTGTCCCAGACCGACTCGCCGCGCCCTCCCTCGTGCACCGCGCCCTCGATCTGGTAAGCGGAGGTGGCGACCCCCCACTGGAAGCCGGCGGGGAACAGGGGCATCGGCTCTTCGCTCACCCGCCGATCGTAACGGCGGGCTGGCTAGCGCGTCAGCAGCAGCGTCGCACACCCACCTTTACCCGGCGCTACCGTGCTTCGCGACCTCTGCGCTGATCGCCGCCTTGTCCATGATCATCGATTCGCCTCGGAACAGCGGGGTGTCCCTGACCTGCCGCTCGATCGTGGCCGCGGACATCGTGTAGCCGATGAACAGCAGCAGTGACAGGGCCTCGATCACGATCCACAGCCAGTGCGAGGCGAGCTGGGTGCTCCAGTCGTTGAGCCCGTGCAGCACGGCGGGCAGCGTGATGCCGAACAGTATCAACGGGATGCGTCGCCTGCGGTAGTTCACGCCCATGCCGATGAAGAACGCCGCGATGCCGGCCCAGACCGCGTGCTGGAACCCGTCCACGAACACCCGCTGAGCGAACGCGAGGATCAGCGGGATGGCCATATCGCCTTTCAGCGGCCCCGCCGTCAGGTAGCTCGACGTGTACAGGACAGACTCGCGCACGCCGAAGGCGAGCCCGGAGATCGTGCCGAGGAACATCCAGACCCGGACATCCATGGTGATCTTCCAGATCCAGCGCAGGCACAGGGCCGCGACCAGGATCGGAAGCGCCTTGGTGACCTCCTCGGCGAAGCCCACCCCGTACACCCAGGGCAGCAGGTTGCGCGGGTCGTTGGTGTTGTCTAGCGCGTTCTCCCACGGCACGGTCAGCACCGGCAGCAAGACCATGACGGCCGCCACGATGCCAACGGCGAGCCATCCGATCAGCTTGGTGATGTGACCGGGCCTGATGAGCAGCCAGAACGCAACCGCCCACAGCGGGGCGATCGCCAGGCTGTACGCCCAGCCAGGGGCGCTGCGGTTGGTTGTCGCCGAGAACAGCACGACGAACAGCGAGGGCAGCAGGCCGTAGGCGAGCACGAGCAGCCGTGCCCCCTGCTTCCAGCCCGGGTCCTTCAGCCAGCTACGGATCGGGACCAAGATGTGCACGGCGGTGGCGAAGTCGCCGCCCGGTGACTCTGGCCTGGCGTGCTGGGCGTGGAACTCGCTGTACACCGGGCTGGAATGGCTGGCCGAGATGTCGCCACGCCACAGCCTGGCGCGGTGGATGGCACTCGGGTGCTTAGGCTTGCCCGGCATCGCCGTCAGCGCGGTCAGCCCGGCCGCCCCGGCAATGCCACTAGCCCCGGCAATGCCACCAGCCCCGGCCAGCTCGCCAGCTCCGCCCGCATCGGCGGACCCCGCAGTGACCTGGCTGACCAGATCGGCTAGGTCGGCGTTGCCCCGCAGCCCAGCCTGTCCGGCCAGCCCGCCCGGTCCAGCCATCTCGGTGAACTCACCCCAGCTTGCGACGTCAGGGAGCGGGCCATCCGCGGCGGCCTCGATCAGCAGCGCGGGACCGAGCGGCGACACCAGGCGCACGTCAAGCGGCTGCTGGACGACAACAGAGCCGACCGGCAGCCCGCCCACGAACGTGCGGGACTTGCCCAGGTCATCGAGCACCCAGGAATCCGCCTGCCAGGTGACCCTGGCGTGCTCGCGCGAGACGGTGGGATCGGGCACGACGATCTCGTTGTCCGGACTGCGGCCGATGCGGACCGCCTGGCCTGGCGCGAACGCGTAGGTGTGGCCGGCGAACGTGACCTTCAGCTCGTTCACTAGCTCACCTCCCGCGACAGCGCTGCCCGCTGCCCGGCACGGTCGAGGCGACCGGGCGAGGATGCGCGCGCTTCAGGTTACCGACCGCGCGGTCGTGGGTGAGTCGCGTTCGTCCGGCGGGTGGCCGCTAGTCAGGCGCTGGCGGCCTCGGCGATGACCGCGTCGACCTCCGACCGCCTGGCGGCGAACTCGGCCTCGTACTTGTCCCTGTCGATCCGCTCGGCCAGATCCTCATCGGCTCGCATCAGCGACTCGAGGTCCGCGTCGGCCGCGCCGAGCACGCCGAGGTCGGCGAAGGCGTGCCGCACCTTGGGCCCCCACAGGCCGATGTCCTTCACGCACGGCACGATCCTGGTGAAGAGCAGCGAGCGGAACGCCCGCTGGACCGGCGACTGATCGGTGAACTCGACGCACTCGGCCACGTCGAAGCCCATCCGCTCCCAGACCTCCTGCGCCCGGAACCTGCTGTTCATCAGGTAGCAGCCCTCGACAAGGAACTCCTCGCGCTCGTCCCGCTCGGCCTGGCTTAGCTCGGCGTAGTAGTCGCGCAGCGCGAGCCGGCCGAACGCCACGTGCCGTGCCTCGTCCTGCATGACGTACGCGAGCAACTGGGTCACGAGCGCGTTGTTGGACATGTCCCTGTGCACGCCGAACGCGGCCAGCGCCAGCCCTTCGATCAGCACCTGCATGCCCAGGTAGGGGTAGTCCCACCGGCCGTCGGACAGCGCTTCGCCGAGCAGCCTGGCCAGGTCGGGGTTGATCGGGTAGTACAGCCCGATCTTGTCCTTGATGAACCTGGAGTACACCTCGACGTGCCGCGCCTCGTCCATCGTCTGGGTGGCCGCGTAGAACTTGGAGTCGATATCGGGAACGGACTCGACGATCCGCGCCGCGACGGTCAGCGCTCCCTGCTCGCCGTGCAGGAACTGGCTGAACAGCCACGACGAGAGGTGAATGCCAAGCTCGTCGCGCTCGGCCTGATTCAGCTTGTCCCACTGCCGCGACCCGTAGATCGGGTTGAGCTCCTCGGTCTGCTCCATGACGTTACAGGGATTGACCGGAATATCCCAGTCAATGCGCTTCGTCGCGTCCCACTGCTTGTCCTTGCCCCGCTGGTACAGGTCGAGCAGCCGCTGCCTGCCGTCGTCGTATTCCCAGCTGAACCTGCTGACCCCGGCGGCAGGCACGTCCCAGGTGCCGCGGTCGACTTCGGTGGCGTAGTGGTCGAACGTGCTCACGGCTGCCCCCAAGAACGCGATTACCCCGAATGCTACTCGGCAGTAGCGATTTGTTCCAGGGTGCTGCTGGCCCGGGCCAGCACCGCTAGTCGTGCATCGGGCGCTCGTGGTCGGCGTGCCCGGCGAGCTCGAGCTGGAAGGTCGAGTGCTCGACGTCGAAATGGCCGCGCAGGCAGTCTTGCAGCGTGTCGAGCACGACCGCGCTGCGGCCGTCGGAGAGCACCTCGGGTTCCACCACGACGTGCACGGAGAGCACGGGCAGCCCGGACGTGATCGTCCAGGCGTGCAGCTCGTGCACGTCGCGCACGCCGGGGATGCCGGTCACGTGCCGCCTGACCTCGCTCAGGTCGACCCCGCGCGGGCTGGCCTCGAGCAGCACGTCGATCGCGTCCGCGAGCAGCCGCCACGTCCTCGGCACGATCAGCGCGCCCACGAGCAGCGACGCGATCGGGTCGGCCCGGGTGAACCCGGTAGCCGCGACCACCAGGCCGGTCACGATCACCGCGACGGCGCCGAGGGCGTCGGAGGCGACTTCAAGGAACGCGCCCCTGATGTTCAGGCTTTCCGACTGCCCGCTTCTCAGCACCAGCAGGCTGGTCGCGTTGGCGACCAGCGCCACCACGCCAAACCAGACGAGCAGCGGCGCGCGCACAGCCGATGGTGGCGCGACGAGCCTGTTGATCGCCTCGACCAAGATGAAGACCGACATACCGAACAGGATCACCGCGTTGATCACGGCCGCGAGGATCTCTGCCCGCGCGTACCCGAAGGTTCGCCGCGCCGTGGCGGGTCGCGTCGCGAACGCCAGCGCGAG
>JASIBM010000347.1 GCA_030045175.1 Streptosporangiaceae bacterium
TCGAACGCGGCGGTCTTCTGGCCGGCCAGGCGGTCTGGGTTCACCGAGTTGACGACGGCCACGTCCCGGCTGGCCGCCAGTTCGCGCACCAGCCTCAGGCAGTCGTCGAAGTTCCCTTCCACCGCGAGCACCGTGGCGCCGTAGGCCAGCGCCTGGGCTAGCTTGCCCGCCGCGATCTTGCCTCGCGGCACGAGCACGGCACAGCCCATCCCGGCACGGGCGGCGTAGGCGGCGGTGCTCGCGCTCGTGTTCCCCGTCGACGCGCAGATCACGGTCTTCGCGCCGCGCACGGCGGCCAGCGAGACAGCCACCGTCATGCCGCGGTCCTTGAACGACCCGGTCGGGTTCATCCCCTCGATCTTCAGGTGCACCTCGCAGCCGGTCAGCTCGGACAGTGCGGGCGCGGGTAGCAGCGCGGTGCCGCCCTCACCGAGGGTCACGATCGCCTCCGCCGGGATGCCGGGCAGGCGAGCCGAGTACTCCTCGATCACCCCGCGCCACTGACTCCCCCGGCCAGGCGCCGCGGCCGGCCCGCGCGCGGCGCCGGCTGCCCCCGCCCGTCCTGCGCTCACTCGCCCTCCTCGCCTTCAACCCGTAGCACGCTACCGACCGCGCGCACGACCGGCATCGCCGCCAGGTCGGCGACCGTCCCCGCGAGCGCGGACTCCCGCGCGGTGTGGGTGACGATGATCAAGCTAGCGTCCTCGCCCCTGCCCTCCTGGCGCACGGCCTTGATCGACACGCCACGCCGGGCGAACACCTCAGCCACCGGGGCCAGCACGCCGGGCTGGTCCGCCACGTCGAGAGAGATGTAGTACCTGGTCAGCGCCTCTGCCATGGGCACGATCGGCAGCTCGGCGTACCTGGCAGGCTCTGGTCCGCGCAGGCCAGCCCGCCGGTTCCGCGCCACGGCGACCACGTCGCCGAGCACGGCGCTTGCGGTCGGCTGGCCGCCAGCGCCCGCGCCGTAGAACATCAGCCGCCCGGCCGCGGTGGCTTCGACGAAGACCGCGTTATAGGCCTCGTGCACCGCGGCAAGCGGATGGACCCGTGGGATCATCGCCGGGTGCACCCGGACGGACACCCCTCCGTCGCACCGCTCGCAGATGGCCAGCAGCTTGATCACGAAGCCGAGCGCCCGCGCGCTCGCGATGTCATCAGCGGTAATTGCCGAGATGCCCTCCGTGAACACGTCACCGGAAGTGACCTCGGTATGGAACGCCAGCCCGGCGAGTATCGCGGCCTTGGCGGCCCCATCGGTTCCCTGGACGTCCGCCGCCGGGTCCGCCTCGGCGTAGCCAAGCCGCTGCGCCGTTCCGAGCGCGGCATCGAAGTCGGACCCGAGCGAGTCCATCTGGTCGAGTATGAAGTTCGTGGTCCCGTTGACGATGCCGAGCACTCGCCTGACCACGTCGCCGGCCAGTGACTCGCGCAGCGCTCGCAGCAGCGGGATGGCGCCGGCCACGGCGGCCTCGTAGTACAGGTCGGCGCCGTTGGCACTGGCTGCTCGGTGCAGCGCGGCGCCGTCGCTGGCTAGCAGCGCCTTGTTCGCCGTGACGACCGACGTGCCAGCGTCGAGCGCGGCGAGCAGCAGCGACCTGGCCGGCTCGACGCCACCGATCAGCTCGACCACGATGTCGACGTCGGGCCTGGTCACAAGCTCGGCCGGGTCGGTGGTGAACAGCGAGGAGTCCACGCCGCTTGCTCGCGGCAGCTCGGGGCGTCGCACGGCGATCCCTGCGATCTCCAGCGGGCCGCCCGCCCTGGCGGCCAGGTCCACCGCCTGCTCGGCAAGCAGCCTCGCGACCTGCGATCCGACAACGCCGCAGCCGAGCAGCGCGATCCGCAGCGGCCCGCGGCTGGCCCTGGCCCCCGCGCCGACCTCGGTCCGCATGTGCAAGCCTCCCGTCCCCCTCGTGGCTGGCCTGCCAGCCTATCGAGCCCGCCAGATAGCGGCGGAACGGCTACGCTTGCGGTGTGAATTATCCGCAGCAAGCTGGCGGCCAAGGCCAGCCTTCAGATCAGCCATTCACCGACGAAACGGTGACCTCGATGCCGCCGGCCAGCTGGCCAAGCCAGCCGCAGCCCGGCAGCCCGATGCCGCCGCCAGGCAGCCCGCCACCCCCGCCGCCGGGCAGCCCGCTACCCCCGCCAGCTTCGGCCCCGCCGGGGGGTTACCAGCAATACCAGCAGGCACCACCACCGCAGGTCGGTTTCCCTGCACCGCCCGCACCCATGCCAGCACCTGGCTTCCCGATGGCACCGGCGCCAGGATTGCCCTCCGAGCCGGTGCTTGTGACCATCGGTGACATCTCGGTCACCCAGTCGACGGTCTACACGCCCAGCGGCACACGACCGCTGAACGAGGTGTCGTGGAACGTCACTGACATGACGGTCACCACCCAGGCCATCCCGACCTGGGCGATCATCTGCGCCATCGTGGGTGCGCTGTTCTGCCTCCTCGGGCTGTTCTTCCTGCTGGCCAAGGAGGACAGGACGACCGGCGTCCTGCAGGTCACCGTCACCGGCTCTGGATTCGTCCACACATCGTCGATCCCGGTCAACAGCCCGGCGATGATCGCTGACATCAACGGACGGGTGAACTATGCGCGCACCGTCGCCGCCGGAATCTCACCGGCGCCTGGCGGCGGCACGAACGACCAGCCACCAGCGGGCTGGCAGCAGCCCGGCCAGGCCTGGTAGCCAGCCGAGATGTCCGTCTCGCGGCGCGCGGGACATTTACCGCAGCGAAGAGGCTGCGGCACGGGTATTGACCCACCGGGGGGGTCATTGACCGTCGGCGCGGTGACGCGCCAAGCGTTGTATTTGCCATGCCTGGAGTTGTGTTTGCTCAGCGCGAACACCAAAGGGAAACAAACGGGGCGTCGCGGCGCTTGGATGTAATCAAGTAATCCAAGTTGAGCACACGCCGGCCGACGTGATCGGCCTGCGGTCAAGGAAGAGACGCCAGATGAGCGAGACCCTCACCCTCCCCGTGCTGCCGCTCGACGATGACGTCGTGCTGCCGACCATGGTCGTGCCGCTGGACGCCTCCGACGCCGAGGTCCGCGCGGCCATCAGCGCGGCAAGCTCCGCGGCGGCAGACGGCGCTACGCCGCGACTCCTGCTCGTCCCAAGGATCGGCGGCCGTTACGCCGCGGTCGGCACCCTCGGGGTCGTGGAGCAGGAAGGCAGGCTGCCCAACGGCAAGCCGGGTGCCGTCATCAGGGGCCTGGCCAGGGTGGTCATCGGGGCGGGCACCGTCGGTCCTGGCGCCGCCCTGTGGGTGCAAGCCACGATCGCGCAGGAGCCGCCCGCAGGTCCGCGCACCGCTGAGCTTGCCGGGCAATACCGGGCGCTGGCGGCGTCGATCTTGCAAAAGCGCGGCGCATGGCAAGTAGTCGATGCCCTCTCCCGCCTAACGGATCCGTCCGCGCTAGCCGACAGCGCGGGCTACGCCAGCTACCTGTCGGTCGAGCAGCGCGCCGAGTTGCTTGAGACGCTCGACGTCGAGCGGCGGCTCGACCGGCTGGTGACCTGGGCGCGTGAGCACATCGCCGAGCTCGACGTGGCCGAGACGATCGGCAACGACGTGCGCGAGGGGATGGAGCGCCAGCAGCGCGAGTTCTTGCTGCGCCAGCAACTCGCGGCCATCCGCAAGGAGCTCGCCGCGCTCGACGGCACCCCCGCCACTGAGCAGGACGACTACCGGGCCAGGATCGAGGCGGCCGACCTGCCCGAGAAGGTGCGCGAGGCCGCGCTACGCGAGGCCGCCAAGCTGGAGCGCGGCTCGGACGGCTCGCCGGAGGCCGGCTGGATCAGGACCTGGCTCGACACCGTGCTCGACATCCCGTGGAGCACGCGGACCGACGACGCCTACGACATCGCGGCCGCGCGGGCCGTGCTGGACGCCGATCACGCCGGGCTCGACGACGTCAAGGATCGCATCATCGAGTACCTGGCCGTGCGCAAGCGCCTAGCCGACAAGGGGCTGGCCCTCGCGGGCGGCCGCCGCAGCGGTGCCGTGCTCGCGCTGGCCGGGCCACCCGGCGTGGGCAAGACCTCGCTAGGCGAGTCGGTCGCGCGCGCGATGGGCCGCAAGTTCTCGCGGGTCGCCCTCGGCGGCGTCAGGGACGAGGCCGAGATCCGCGGCCACCGCCGCACCTACGTCGGCGCCCTGCCAGGCCGGATCGTCCGCGCCGTACGCGAGGCGGGCTCGATGAACCCGGTCATCCTGCTCGACGAGGTGGACAAGCTCGGCGCCGACTACCGAGGCGACCCGAC
>JASIBM010000348.1 GCA_030045175.1 Streptosporangiaceae bacterium
GTGGTGCGGCCGAACGGCCACAGCACGTAGTTCGCGATGCGGAACGCGGCGATGCCGAACGGGATCGTGATGATGAAGATGAACGCGACGACCCCGGCGATCGCGTAGGCGATGGCGAGCCAGAGCCCGGACAGCACCAGCCAGATGATGTTCAACACGACCCGCACGGCCATCAGCTCCCTTGTGCCAGGCACCCGCGGTGCAGCACCCGTTGTGCTACCCCAGATGACCTGCGACAACCCCGGACGCCCGCGACACCTCAGGGCATGGCGCCGCCAAGGCCGCTAACATCGGGTGTCATGCGCTTGCCGGGCAGACTCGCAGGGCTCCTGGTGCTGCTGGTGAGTGGCGTCGGGATCGCCGCCTGCGTCGGCCCGACGACGGCGAGCGAGGCGAGCGGGCCGGTCTCGGCGACCCAGGCGCACCGGCCGTCCCAGCCACGCCGGCCGTCTCAGCCACGCCGGCCGCACGGGCCAGCGCAACGGCGCCGGCTAGCCGGCCACCTTCCGGACTTCGGCAACCCGCGTGGCCACGCATTCGTGCCGCAGGCGGGCCGGGCGGTGCGCAGCAGCCACCCGGACCACCTGATCGGCACCGGCACCCCAGCCAGTTGCACGTCGGCCGCCTTCGTCCGGGCCGTCGCGCTCGGCGGCGTCATCACCTTCGATTGCGGCCCGCGGCCCGTGACGATCACGATGACCGCCACCGCGAAGGTCGTGAACACCAGCCACCTGATAGTCATCGACGGCGGCGGCAAGGTCACCCTCAGCGGCGGCGGCAAGCGCCAGATCCTGTACATGAACACCTGCGACAAGCGGCAGACGTGGACCACGTCGCACTGCTACGACCAGGAATGGCCGCACCTGGTCGTGCAGAACATCACGTTCGCCGACGGCTACTCACCGGCCAGGCAGACCAAGGGCGCCACCGCCTACGGAGGCGGCGCGATCTTCGACCTCGGTGGCCAGCTCAAGGTCGTCAACTCCCGCTTCATCGACAACCGCTGCTACGCCACCGGCCCCGACCTAGGCGGCGCGGCGATCCGCGCGCTGGCGCAGTGGCGTGGCCTGCCCGTGTACATCACCAAGGACACGTTCCACGGCGGCCGGTGCTCCAACGGCGGCGCGCTCAGCAGCATCGGCGTCTCCTGGGTGGTGCTTAACAGCGTGATGACCGACAACGACGCGATCGGATTCGGCGCGAACCCCGCGGCTCCGGGCACCCCTGGCGGCGGCAGCGGCGGCGCGATCTACACCGACGGCGACAAGTACTCGGTCACGGTGCAGGGCACGATCATCGACTTCAACCTCGCCCGCGAGGGCGGCGGCGCCATCTTTTTCGTCAGCGACAACAACACGGGTACGCTGACGATCAAGAAGTCCACGCTGCACGACAACCCGAGCAAGGTCTTCTGGACCCGCCCCTACCCGGGCATCTACTTCCATAGCTCCGGCCATCCCATCGTGATTGACTCCACCATCAACTGACCGGCGAGCAGGGAGCTCCAAGCCGATGCGGCTGCGACGAGGTCGATATCGCGCGTGGCTTGTCATGGCGATCATGGCAAGCCTGGCCGGATCGCTGGCTGCCGCGTCGACGGCTGACACCGCACTTCGGGCGGCACCCGCCGGCCCCGGCCCGGCGAACGGCACGAGCATCACAATCAACGGAGCCGCGCTCGGACCGTCGTTCCAGGGCGTCGGTGCCATCAGCGGCGGAGGCGGTAACAGTCGCCTCCTCATCGACTACCCGAAGGCCCAGCGCACCGCGATCCTGGACTACTTGTTCAAACCCGGCTACGGCGCATCGCTGCAGATACTGAAGCTGGAGATCGGCGGCGACGCGAACTCGACCGACGGCTCTGAGCCGTCGGTCGAGCACAGTCCAGGCGTCGTCGACTGCGCGGCCGGCTACGAGTTCTGGCTGGCCAGGCAGGCCAAGGCGATCGACCCGGCGCTCAGGCTCTACGGCCTGCAGTGGTCGGCGCCAGGCTGGGTTTCCGGCGGGAGCCAGACGATCTGGACGGCCGCCGACATCAATTACGTGATCACGTGGCTCAACTGCGCGCGGTCGTACGGCCTCACGATCAACTACATCGGCGGCTGGAACGAGCACGGCGACGGAACGGGGATGGGCGGGCCAGCCTGGTTCGAGGGCCTGCGGGCGGCGCTGGACGCGCATGGGTACAGCCGCACCGAGATCGTCGCGGCGGACTCCGTCGTGAACCTGACCGGCGCGGACGTCGCCAACGACCTGGCCGCCAACCCGCAGTTCGACGCGGTCGTCAACGTGCTCGGCTACCACGACTCGTGCGGGTACCCGACCACAGGGATCAGGTGCATCGTGCCACCAGCGGCCACCACGCTGGGAAAGCCGATCTGGGAATCGGAGATCGGCCGGATGAACGCCAACAAGGGCGCGGCGGCGATGGCCAGGTCGATCAACAGCGCCTTCATCGACGCCGGGATCACCGCCCTGCTTGAGTGGCCGCTCATCGACTCGATGCCGCCCTACCTGCCGATGGAGAACCGCGGCCTGCTCTGGGCCGACTGGCCGTGGAGCGGCTACTACCACGTCAACCTCATGACCTGGGCGATCGCGCAGACCACGCAGTTCGTGCAGCCGGGCTGGCGCTACGTCGACGGCGCATTCGGGCAGCTGACAGGACCGGGCGCGGGAACGTACGTCACGTACGAGGCGCCCGGCCGCACCGCCTGGAGCATGGTGGTCCAGACCAACCGCGCATCATCGCGGCAGCGCGTGACCGTGCACGTCGACGGCAAGCTAGGCCGTTCCCTGGTGCACGTGTGGAGCACGAACCTGCGGCCGGGCAAGCCCAGCGACTGGTTCGTGCAGGACGCGAGCGTGCGACCACGTGGCGGCGGGTTCCGGTACACGCTGCGACCGGACTACGTCTACACGTTCACCACGACGACCGGGCAGCACAAGGGCGACGCGAGGATCCCGAGGCCCGGGCCGATGCCGCTGAACTACACCGCGAGGCCTGACGCGTCCGGTGAGCCCGCGGAGCTGGCCACGCAGAACGGCGCGTTCGGCTACGCGCGCGACGGCACCGTGTTCGAGCAGCTCGCCAGCCAGTCCCCGGTTTACTGGCAGCTCCCTGACACGACCGCTTACCCCTATGCCGTCATCGGTGGCACCGACTGGGTGAACTACCGGGTCTCCGCGCAGATGCGCTTCACGGCACCAGGGCAGAGCGCGGGGGTGATCTGCCGGTACCGGCGACCACACCTGATGGAGCGAGTGACGCACTTCTACGGATATCAGTTCATCGTCACTGATTCCGGGAACTGGCAGCTCGTGCAGGAGCTCAACCAGGCGAGCCCGGTGACCCTGGCATCAGGCACCGTGGCGCCGCTCGGGGCCGGCACCTGGCACACGATCGCGCTGGCCACGTACGGTCCGCAGATCACGGCCAGCATCGACTCGATCGACGTGGCGTCGGTGCTTGACCTCGGCTCGGCCGGTTCCAGCCATGGCCTGGCAGGCATCAGCACGGGCGGCTGGTACCAGGTGGACTTCAGGAACCTCACCGTCCGCAGCATCTCGATTGGCGCATATCACCATCACCGCGGGTGACGCTGCCCTAATATCAGCCTAATCGCCTGCAAACGCGCACTGACCAGGCCGAAAGGCAGCAGAGCCATGGGAAGCTGGTTGGGCCGGTCCGCACAGGTGCCTGGCACCGCGCCGACCGCCTCGATCTGGCGGCGACCCGTGCACCGAGCGATCCCGCTCAGTCATGGCCAGCTCTACGTCGCATCCGCCGTCGCCATCGCGATCGCGATCGGCGCGTTCGCCATCGCGGGAAACCGGCATTCCGGGCCGCCCAGGACGGCCATTACGATCGACGGCGCGAGGCTAGGGCCGGCGTTCCAGGGCATCGGCGCGATCAGCGGCGGCGGCGGCAACAGCCGGCTGCTGATCGAGTACCCGCGCGTGCAGCGCCAGCAGATACTCGACTATCTGTTCAAGCCCGGCTACGGCGCCGACTTGCAGATACTGAAGCTGGAGATCGGCGGCGACGCCTACGCGACCGACGGCGCGGAGCCGTCGGTCGAGCACGTCAAGGGGCAGGTCAACTGCCACGCCGGGTACGAGCTCTGGCTGGCGCAGCAGGCGCGCAAGCTCGACCCTGCGATCCAGATCTACGCGCTCCAGTGGAACACGCCGCACTGGGTCGGCGCGGCCTGGAGCAACGCCGACATCGGCTACCTGCTCGACTGGCTGCACTGCGCGCGCGAGTACCACCTGACGGTCAACTACCTCGGCGGGTGGAACGAGCACCTGCCACACGGCATTACCCCGCAGGTCATGGGGTGGTTCATCAAGCTGCGCGCCGCGCTGAACGCGGCGGGGTACGCGGGCGTGCAGATCGTGGCCGTCGACTCCTTCGCCCACGAGAACGGCGTCGACGTGGCCAACTTCATCGCGCACCACCCGGCGTTCAAGGCCGCCATCGCCGTCCTCGGCTACCACAACCTGTGCAGGTACCCATCAACAGGCAAGACGTGCCTGGTCCCGCCGGCCGCGAGGACGTCGGGCAAGCCGATCTGGGAGTCCGAGATCGGCGCGCTCCGCCAGAGCACCGGGGTCGGGGCGATGACCAGGTCGATCGACAACGCCTACATCCAGGTGGGGGCGACCGGCCTGATCGAGTGGCCGCTGATCGACTCGATGCCCGCGTACCTGCCCGAGGAAGACCGTGGCCTGATCTTCGCCGACCAGCCCTGGAGCGGGCAGTACCAGGTGAACCTCATGACCTGGGTGCTGGCGCAGACCACGCAATTCACCAGCCCCGGCTGGCGCCACATCCGCGGCGCGAGCGGCAAGCTCGGCGGGCCGTACGGCTCCTATGTGAGCTACGAGGCACCGGACCGCTCGGCGTGGAGCCTGGTCGCCCAGACCACCGACGCGCCCAAGGTTCAGAGCATAACCGTGCACGTCGATCCCGGGTTGCCGCGAAGCGTGGTGCACGTGTGGACCACCAACGTGAAGTCCGCCGATCCCTCGACCTGGATGAGCAAGCGCGCCGACGTCCATCCGGTCCACGGCAGGTTCAGCTACAAGCTGTCGCCCGGCTACATCTACACGTTCTCGACCTCGACCGGCCAGGGCAAGGGCGCGGCGGTGTCCCCGGCGCCCAGGCCGATGCCGCTGCCCTACGTCGCGACGCCTGATCCCTCAGGCGAGCCCAGGTACCTCGGGGCGCAGGACGGTGCCTTCGAGTACGCGCCAGGGGCTCCCCGCTCACCGAAGTCGGTGTTCGAGCAGACCGCGCGCGGGCTCCCGGTGTTCTGGCAGAACCCGGTCCCCACGCGCTTTCCTTACGCGGTGGTCGGCTACAACGGCTGGCGGAACTACACGGTGTCGGTGTCCGTCCGCCTCTCGGCGAAGGGCCAGAGCGCGGGCCTGATCTCTCGGTTCGATCATCCGCGGGCCAACGGCGTGGCCCAGAAGTTCCACGGCTATCAGTTCGTCGTCGGCAGTTCCGGCTCCTGGAAGCTGATCGCCAACGACGTGCTCAAGCCGGAGCGAACCCTGGCCACCGGCCAGCTCGCCAAGCCGCTCCGGGCGGGCAAGTGGTTCAGGCTGTCGCTGTCGGCCTCCGGCACCACGATCACAGCCAGGGTCAACGGCGTGGTCGTCGCCACCGTGCACGACGACGAGTATGCCGCGGGCGACGCCGGAATCTCCACCGGTGGCTGGTATAAGGTCCAGTTCCGCGAGCTCAAGGTCACGGCGAACCCGGGCTAGCGGCTAGCCCAGGCCAAGCAGGCTGTCCAGGCCCACGGTCAGCCCGACTGGCAGCGCGGCGACTTCGCGCACTGCCGCGAGCACCCCGGGCATGAACGACGCCCGGTCAAGTGAGTCATGCCGGATCGTCAGCGTCTCCCCGTGCCCGCCGAGCAGCACCTCCTGATGCGCCACCAGGCCAGCCAGCCGAACCGAGTGCACGTGGACCTCGTTCAGCACGGCGCCTCGTGCGCCAGCCACGGCCGTCGTGGTCGCGTCCGGGCTCGGCCCGAGTCCCGCCGACGAACGCGCCGCCTCGATCATCGCGGCCGTCCTGGCAGCGGTGCCTGACGGCGCGTCCACCTTGCCCGCGTGGTGCAGCTCGATGATCTCGGCGGATTCGAAGAACCTGGCGGCCTGCTCGGCGAACCTCATCATCAGCACGGCACCGACCGAGAAGTTAGGGACGATGAGCACCCGCGACTTCGCTGCCGCCGGGCGGGCGCTCGCGGCCAGCAGCACGCCGAGCATCTCGCGCACGTCGGCCAGCCTGGCGTCGTCGAAGCCCGACGTCCCGACCACCACGTTCAGGCCCATCGACACGCACCAGTGCAGGTTGTCAAGGACCGCGGCAGGGCTGGTGAAATCGACCACGACAGCGCAGTCGGTCAGCGGCTCCCGAGGGTCGCCGACGTCTACCTCGGCCACCAGATCGAGGTCGCCGGCAGCTCGCACGACCTCGCAGACCAGCGATCCCATGCGCCCCTTGGCGCCGAGCACTCCAACCTTGACCACTGGCGCTCCCCTTCCCGCTCGCGCCTCCGGCTTCGCCTTTGGCTCGCTCGCGCAGGCCCGCCCGCTCGCCGTCAGCCGGTGAGGGCCGCGGCGAAGGGCTCGGGGTCGTCGAACGGGCCCACCACGGCTAGCGCCTTGGGCCTGGCCATCACCAGGTTCGCGACCGCACGCACCTCGTCGGGCGTGACCGCCTCGATGCGGGCCAAGATCTCGTCTACCGGCTCGAGCCTAGGGTAGACGAGCTCGGCCTTGCCGAGCCTGGTCATCCGGGAAGCCGGATCTTCCAGGCCCAGCACGATCGACCCGCGCAGCTGGCCCTTCCCCCGGTCGAGCTCGTCGTCGGTCAGCCCGCTGTCGCAGATCTTGGCAATCTCATCGGAGCAGATCGCGAGCACCTCGTCGGCCTTGGCCGGGAGGCACCCCGCGTAGATCCCCCACAGGCCAATGTCGGCGTGCTGGGAGTTGAAGCTGTAGACCGAGTAGGCGAGCCCGCGCTTTTCCCTGATCTCCTGGAAAAGGCGCGACGACATGCCGCCGCCGAGGGCGGCGTTGAGCACGCCGAGGGCGAACCTGCGGTCATCGGTCCTGGCTAGCCCCGAGCAGCCGAGCACCAGGTTGGCCTGCTCGATCGGCCGCGAGATCAGCCGCACCCCCGTGCCAGCCCCGACGCCGGGGCCGGCCGGCCCGGGCAACCGCGCTGGCGCGGGCACCGCGCCAGCGGTGAGCACGGGCTCGAAGCAGCGGCGAGTGAACTCGACGACCTCATCGTGGTCGAGCCGGCCGGCGGCGGCGATGACCAGGTTGTCGGGCGTGTACCTGGCCGCGTAGTGCTCGGCGATCTGATCGCGGGTGATCGCATTGATCGACTCGGCGGTGCCGAGTATTGGCCGGCCTAGCGGGGTGTCACCGAAGAGTTGCCAGCCGAACGCCTCATGCACGGTGTCGGACGGCTCGTCGTCGGTCATGGCGATCTCTTCGAGTATCACGGAGCGCTCGGCCTCGACCTCGCTGTCCTCGAGCAGCGAGCTGGTCATCATGTCGCATAGCACGTCGATCGCCAGCGGCAGGTCAGCGTCGAGCACCCGAGCGTAATAGCAGGTGTACTCCTTCGCCGTGAACGCGTTCAGCTCGCCGCCGACCGCGTCGATCGCCGCGGAGATGTCGAGCGCGGACCGCCTGGCGGTGCCCTTGAACAACAAGTGCTCAAGGTAGTGCGTGGCGCCGACGTGCCGTTCGTCCTCGTCACGCGACCCGACGCCGGCCCAGATCCCGAATGAGGCAGAACGGACGGCGGGCAGCGACTCGGTGATCACCCGCAACCCGCCGGGCAAGACGCTCCGCCTGACGGCATCATCGCCATCCGTCGCCCGCCGCTCAAGTTCCCGCTCGGTCATGAGTTGCCGGACTCGCGGTCGCGGTGCCGGGTGCGGAAGTGGTCGCCGCCGCCGCTCCTTGCCCGGTCACCCCGGTCGCCGCGATCCCTGCGGTCTCCGCCTCGGTCACCGCCTCGGTCACCGCCGCGATCGCCGCGATCCCGGCTCCGGTCGTAGCGGTCGCCGCGATCCCTGCGCTCGGCCCAGTCACCGCCTCGTTCGCCACGCTCTCCCGGCCGGCCGTCATCCCTGCCGTTCCTGGAGGACGACCCCCCCGGACCTCCCGCCGGGCCACCGCCGAGGTCCTCCCCGGCGGCCTCGCGCTCCACGACCTCGACAGGCACGAGCGACAGCTTGCCGCGGTCGTCGACCTCCCTGATCTCCACCTGGATCTTGTCGCCGACCTTGATGACGTCATCGACGTTCTCGATCCTGACGCCACCGTGCAGCTTGCGGATCTGCGTGATGTGCAGCAGGCCATCCTTGCCTGGCAGCAGCGAGACGAACGCGCCAAACGTCGTCGTCTTCACCACAGTCCCGAGGAAGCGCTCGCCCACCTCGGGGACGTGCGGGTTCGCGATCGCGTTGATCGCGGACCTCGCGGCCTCGGCAGCCGGGCCGTCGGTAGCGCCGATGTAGATCGTGCCGTCGTCCTCGATCGTGATCTCGGCGCCCGTGTCCTCCTGGATCGAGTTGATCATCTTGCCCTTCGGGCCGATAACCTCTCCGATCTTGTCCACAGGCACCTTGACCGTGATGATCCTCGGCGCGTACTCGCTCATCTCGGCCGGGGAGCTGATCGCCTGGCTCATCACGTCCAAGATGGTCAGCCTCGCGTCCCGCGCTTGCCGCAGCGCAGCCGCCAGGACCGACGCCGGGATGCCGTCGAGCTTGGTGTCAAGTTGCAGCGCGGTGATGATGTCCCTGGTGCCGGCGACCTTGAAGTCCATGTCGCCGAACGCGTCCTCGGCGCCGAGGATGTCGGTCAGCGTGACGTAGTTGCCGCCCTCGTGAATCAGGCCCATCGCGATGCCGGCGACCATGTCCTTGAGCGGCACCCCAGCGTCGAGCAGCGACATCGTGGACGCGCAGACCGAGCCCATGGACGTCGACCCGTTGGACCCGATGGCCTCGCTGACCTGCCGGATCGCGTAGGGGAACTCTTCACGGGTGGGCAGCACGGGGACCAGCGCCCGCTCGGCGAGCGCGCCGTGCCCGATCTCACGCCGCTTGGGCGAGCCGACCCGGCCGGTCTCCCCGGTCGAGTAGGGCGGCATGTTGTAGTTGTGCATGTACCGCTTGGTGCGCTCGGGGTTCAGCGTGTCGATCATCTGCTCCATCCGGAGCATGTTCAGCGTGGTCACGCCGAGCACCTGAGTCTCGCCGCGCTCGAAGAGCGCCGAGCCGTGCACCCGCGGGAGAACCCCGGCCTCGGCCGATAGCTGCCTGATGTCGGCGAGCCCGCGCCCGTCGATCCGCACGCCGGACGAGATGGTCCGCTCCCTGACCAGCTTCTTGGTCAGGGCGCGGAAGGCCGCGACGATCTCGTTCTCCCTGCCCTCGAACTTCGCGGCCAGCCGCTCCGCCGCCGCCGCCTGGATGCGGTCTGTCTCGATCCCGCGCTCCTGCTTGCCCGGGATGGTCAGCGCGGTCGCCAGCTCGGCGGACACCTCGGCGGACAGGGCCTCGTAGACATCGGGCTGATAGTCGGCGAACGTCGGGTACGGGACCGTTTCCTTGGCCGCCTGCGCGGCGACCTGGAGCTGGGCTTCGCACAAGACCTTGATGAATGGCTTAGCCGCCTCAAGGCCCTGCGCGACGATCTCCTCCGTCGGGCCGACGGCGCCGCTGGCCGGGTCCGCGAGCAGCCGCAGCGTGCTCGGCGTGGACTCGGCCTCTACCATCATGATCGCGACATCGCCGTCATCGAGCACGCGGCCGGCCACGACCATGTCGAACGTGGCGTCTTCAAGCTGGCCGTGGGTAGGAAATCCGACCCACTGGCCCTTGATCAGCGCGACCCTGGTACCGCCGATCGGACCGGCGAAGGGCAGGCCAGCGATCAGGGTGGACAGCGAGGCCGCGTTGATCGCCACGACATCGTACAGGTGCTCGGGGTGCAGCGCCATGATCGTCTCGACGACCTGCACCTCGTTGCGGAAGCCCTTGACGAAGGACGGCCGCAGCGGCCGGTCGATCAGCCGGCAGGTGAGGATCGCGTCCTCCGATGGCCGGCCCTCGCGACGGAAGAAGGAGCCGGGAATCCGGCCCGCCGCGTACATCCGCTCTTCCACGTCCACCGTGAGCGGGAAGAAGTCCTGGCCCTCTTTGGGGTTCTTGTGCACCGTGGTGGCGGATAGCACCATGGTCTCGTCGTCCAGGAAGGCGACAGCGGAGCCAGACGCCTGCCTGGCCAGCCGGCCGGTTTCGAATCTGATCTTGTGTACGCCGAACGCGCCGTTGTCGATGACGGCTTCGGCGGTATACGCACCCTCCATGGGGTGGGACCTCCTCGCGTGCGGTCCCGCCTTCCGGCTACCGCCAGCGGAGGCTCGTTGGTGTCCAGGTGTTGCTGGGCTAAAGCTGCCGACCGGTCTTCGATCGAAGCCCCCGGCTCGCCCGAGGCAGCGATTCACCGCTGCGCTCAGCCGACCCGAGAACCACTACCGAGGACCGGTCCTTGAGCACGCTGAGCGCTCCGGGTCAGGCCTGCGGGACGTTCTCTCTGCTTATGTCACAGTTGGTCGTGGTCTATTCAGTTACTGCGGGTGGTTCACCGACAGCGGCCCACCCTTCCCCAGACCACCAATGTAGCGCCAGGGACCTACAAACAGCGATTGCGCCGTCGAAGCCGCCGGCGCACGGCACCCCAGCGCGAGCCAAGACGCCGTCAGGGCCTTACCTGCGCAGGCCAAGCTTCTCGATCAGCGCCCGGTAGCGGCCGATGTCCTCGCGGGCCAGGTACTGGAGCAGGCGCCGACGCCGGCCCACGAGCAACAGCAGCCCGCGGCGGCTGTGGTGGTCGTGCTTGTGCACCTTCAGGTGCTCGGTGAGATCGTTGATGCGCTTAGTCAGCAGCGCGACCTGGACCTCCGGCGAGCCGGTGTCACCCTCACTGGTCGCGTGCGTGGCGATGATCTCTCTTTTCACTGCGGTATCGAGCGGCAATGTGTTCCCTTTGGGTCGTCGGTGTGCGCCACCCAGCGAAGTCGCGAGAACGCGCGCTCCGCGCTCGGGCGGTTGGGGAGGGCGCTGGCGGAGCCGCCGGCGCCCGCGAGTGGCCAGCCGCATGAGGGTGCAGCAAGCCAGACCGGTACTAAGGTCGTCTTTGATGTTACCACGCCCGCCGCTCGCGACGTCCGCGTCAGCCGATCCGCCAGGGGCACGGCTGGGCCGGGTGCGGCCGACCCCGGTGCGGCCGGCCGACCGGGGTGCGGCCACCAGGCAGCGCGCGAGCGCCAGGCCTCAAACCTGGCTGGCTAGGGCAAGCGGCTGACCACGGCCGCCCAGATCTGCGGCCGATCGCGGGCAGATAGCGTGCTCCCCCAGCTCACCACCACCCGCCTGTGCCCAGGTCCGCCGCCATCGCGCGCCAGCCCGAACGTATCGCCCGCCCAGTCCGCGGTCAGCCCTGAGTGCCGCGACACCCGGACCGGCGCCGTGATCCACCCGCTTTTACCGAGAACGCCCGCACGTACTGCACATAGCGCCCCGCGCGATCGGTAAGCAGCCCGACGTACGCCCGGCCCGAGCCGCCGCCGAGCACCTGCACGATGTTCACCGCCTCGCCGGTTCCCGACGTCACGGCGACGGGCGCCGACCAGGTCCGGCCGCCGTTCACCGAGTGAGATAGCCAGCCCACATCGGTGCCGCCGCTCTGGGTATCCCAGCTCGCGTACAGGTCGCCCGCCGAGCCCGCGGCCAGTGACCCGTCGATCCACCAGGTATCCGGGCTCACCTTGTCCCCGGCCGGCCCGAGCATCACCGGCTTCGACCATGATCTGCCCCCATCGGCAGAACTGGTGAAATAGTCATGTCCAGGCCCCAGATCCAAGCTCACCGGGCTGAGCACCTGGTATCGCTCGAACAGCACGTCCACCCGTCCAGACGGCGTCACCAGGATCGGCGCGCTGATGCTGGCGCTGTCGGGGAACCCCGGCGCGACCGGCACGGGAGCGCTCCACGTCCGGCCGCCGTCGGTGGACCTCTGGACAACCGCGTTCAGGTCGCCCGCCTTGAATGAGCAACTTCCGCCGGTAAAGCAGACCGTCTTCACGCGCTTGGCGTCCGGCGCGTAGTCCCAGGTCACGTAGATCTGCCCACGCGGCCCGACCGCGATGAAGTCCCGGTCGCCGAAGTTGCCGCGATGCGGCGTGCCCAGCGCGTGCACGTGGAAGGTCGCGCCGTGATCGGTCGAGATGTCCACTACCGGGTAGCTGGACCTGAGCTTGGCGTCGGAGACCATGAAGGCCGCGTAGACCGTTCCTGACGGCCCGACCACGATCGCCGGATCCCAGGACGAGACCGCATGAGCCGGCCTGGGCACATCGACCGCCTCGCTCCACGTCCGTCCGCCGTTCGCAGACCGGGCGAACCCGATCTGCGCGCAGCTGATCCACAGGTCGTACACGTAGCCATGCCGCGGGTCGGACGCGGTCTCCACCTCGGCGTTGCCGAAGGGAAGCGTGACGCAGTTCTTGCTCACCTTCGTCACGGGCCCCGCGATCGGCGCCAAGCGCGCCGCCGCACCCGGCCGCGCCGGCGTCGCGAGCATCGCGACCATCAGGGCCAGTACGGGGGCCGACACAGTGACCTTGAGTGCCTGCCAGGGAAGCATCGAACGTGGCATCTGCGTGGCACCTGCCAATCAGGGGTTAGCTGGAGCGGGGTGCCCGGCGGCTAGCGGGAGCAAGTCATCCAAGCGAAGCCATCGATAACTCGATTGTCTTACGACCTGACGTGCTCCCCGACGGCGCCCCCGGCTACAGCAGGCCTCACGCCACGGTCACCGGATACGAGCGAACCTGGGGACCCGCCGGCCCGAGTCACCGCTCCCCGGCGCGAGTCACCCCACCCGGCAGAACCCGCCGCACCGTATCGACGTCGCGCCCAATCTGCTCGATCAGGTCGCCGATCGCTGAGAACTTCTCCTGTCCCCTGATCCGCTCGGCGAACTCGATCGCCACGTGGACCCCGTACAGGTCCAGGTCATCCCTGTCCAGCGCGTAGGCCTCGACCGTCCGCTCGACCCCGTCGAAGGTCGGGTTGCTGCCCACCGAGATCGCCGCTGGCCAGCGCTCGACCTCGGCGCCGTCGGTCTCAAGCCGCACCAGCCAGCCCGCGTACACGCCGTCAGCCGGTATCGCGGCGAACGCGGCCGGCTCCGCGTTCGCCGTCGGGAAGCCGAGCGCCCGTCCCCGCTGGTGCCCGCGTACCACGATGCCCTCGACCCGGTGCGGCCGGCCAAGCTCGCGCGCCGCTCCGGCCACGTCCCCGGCGCCAAGCAACTCCCTGATCTCGCTGGACGAGATCGTGACGCCGTGATCGGCGAGCAGGCCGACGCCCTCAGCAATGAACTCGTACTTCTCCCCCAGCTCGGCCAGGAGGCTCACGTTGCCCGCCGCCTTGTGCCCGAACCTGAAATTCTCGCCGATCACCACGGCGGCCGCGTGCAGGCCGTCGACCAGGACGGACCTGACGAACTCCTCGGCGGGAAGTTGTGAGAACTCGTAAGTGAACGCCAGGACGAGCACCGCGTCGGCACCGAGCTCACCAAGCAACTCGGCGCGGTACCGCACCGTGCACAGCAGCGCCGGATGCGATCCTGGCCGCACCACCTCGTCAGGATGGGGGTCGAACGTGACCACCACGACGGGCAGCGCGAGCTCCGCGCCGATCTCGGTGGCCCTGGCGACGATGCGCTGGTGGCCACGGTGCACGCCGTCGAACACCCCGACGGTCACGACCGACCTGCCCCACGAGTGCGGCACGTCATCGGTGCCATGCCAGCGGTACACCGGCAACCTTTCCCTTTCCCAACAGGCTCGCGGCGACTCGCCGTCCTTCAGGCTGGATCGTTCGGCGGCCGGCGCCAGGCCACCAGCCTACGGGTCGCTCGCGCCGAGAGCGCCGGCCATGCCCGCACTGCCCCGCCGACACTGCTGCCAGGCGGATCGCCCACTCGACCGACCCCCCGCCCGCCCAACCACCCACCACGACAGCCCCCACCCCAACCCGAACACCCACCCGCCCAACCACCCACCCCCACGACAGCCCCACCCCAACCCGAACAACCACCCACCACGACAGCCCCACCCCAACCCGAACAACCACCCGCCCA
>JASIBM010000349.1 GCA_030045175.1 Streptosporangiaceae bacterium
CGATCGCGCACGCGATCAGGCCCCTGATGTCGCTGGGCAGGCTGTCCGCGATGACGGGGGCGCGGGACAAGACCACGCGCATCGCGAGCACCGGGTCGTCGGCTGGCAACTCTCCGTACAGGCCCACCCCGGTCAGCACCCGGTGCAACGTGGCGCCCAGCGCGAATATGTCCGTCGCCCGCGAGGGCAGCTCGCCCCTGACCACGGCGGGATCGAAGAACTCGATGGACCCGGCGCGGCCAAGTCCCGTCACCGTCAGCCCCGGCATCAGGACCTGGCTGAGGCCAATGTCGCTGAGCCGCCCGCCGCCGTCGCAGATCAGGACGTTGCCTGGCTTGATGCCGTTGTGCGCCATCCCGGCGTCGTGCAGGGCGTGCGCGCCACGGGCCGCATCGGCCACCGCAGCGAGCACGCCGCGGGCGGTGACAGGCTCCGCCGGGGCAGCGAGCGATCCCGCAGGCACGTACTCCATCGAGAAGAACAGGTCATCGCCCTGCTGGCCGGTGTCGTAGAGGGTCACCAGGTACGGCGACTTGACGGTCGCGAACGCCGCGAGCTCGCGGGTGGCACGGCGAAACTTGTCCTGGCCGTTCGACCTGGAAAGGACCTTGACGGCGACGTACTGCGCGTCGACAGGCAACCGGCCGGGCGGCACGGCGAGGTAGAACACCCCATTGCTGCCCGCGCCGAGCAGCCTGACGAAGCGATAGTCGGCGATTCCCAGCCTGGTGCCCAGATCGCGGCTGTCACTGCTGTTCATGGCTGCCTGCCCTCCCATCCAAGGTCGCAGATCGCTACGCGACGTCCCCGCCTCGCTACGCGACGCCCCCGCCCCACCGCGCGGTGTCCCGGCCGGTCACGACCACCGGCTCACCTCCGAGCGCCATTACGACGCAGCGTCATCACCCGCCGCGATGCGACTCGAACCGGAACTCGCGCCCGCCCAGGTCGACCACGCTGCCCGAGGTGAGCACCGTGGGCATGTTCGGCGTGAGCACCTGCTCGCCGGCGTCGTTCGGATACCTGATCTTGGTGCCGTTGGCCGACCCTAGATCGGTGATGATCACCCGCCAGCCATCGAGCTGCACCCTCGCGTGCACCCTGGAGACGATCCCCGAGTCGTCCGCGACTCGCAGCGGCCTGCTCTGGCCCGCGGCGACCGAGGCATCCAGGCCGGGCTCCCTGCCCACGATGTAGTCGGTGTCTAGCTGGAACACCGAGCCGTCGTCGAGTACGAGCACGCCAAGCGGTGGCCGAGGGCCGAATACCGGCTGCTGCTGCTGATTCATAGGGACACCGCACGTCGCGCACGACAGTGCCTGCGGATCTTCGAAGTGGCCGTTCTGGCAGTACACGCCCTCGATGATCGGCGCCTCAGAGGCGTAGCTCGCAGTCCCCGGCGGCAGTTCGCTGGCCATTGGCAGCGGCTCGCGTGGCTCAAGCTGGACCTCGTCGCCCGGCCCGGCGCCGACGAGCATGACCGCGTCGAATCCCTCCGCCCCTGCGGGGGCGATCGTCGCCTCGTGGTTGCTACCAACGGAGGCTGGTGATCCCGGATCTTCCACCGGGATCGACCACAGCTCGGTGGCCATCGGCGCGGCGGCGGCAAGGGCGCCACCGGGCATCGAGGGGACGGACAGGCCGGACGTCCCGGACGGGCCAGCCGACGGCGCGGCCGGCTGGGCTTGCACCAGGGCCGGGTCGAACGCGCCCGGCTCGTCCGGTGCGGGCTCACCAGCGGCCGCCCCTGCCACCTCGGGCGCGGCCGGCGCAGCCTGTGCTGGCTTAGCCCGTGCCCGCTTAGGCGGCGCCGAGGGAGCGGGGGCGACCTCGCCACCGGGGCCAGGCGGCTGGCCGGCCCCGTGGTAACGCAGGCCGCTCGCGCGTACCGTGCCAGCGTCAAGCCGGGAGAAGCGATCGGTTTGGGCCGCCACCTCCCCGGCGGCGCCAAGCCCTCCGACGACGCCGCTGACCTGGCTGGTCAGCATGCAGCGCAGCAGCATGCCTGGCTGGCTGGCCGCCAAGCGCACGTCGCCGAGTGAGGTATCGATATCGGCCCAGGCGGTGCCGCACACGGTGGCGGCCATCCCGTCACCGGCCGGTCCGAACGCCAGCACCGACGAGCCCGCCTCGACGGCCAGGCCGGCCGAGTCGGCCTCGAGTATCTCGGCGACCGCGTCGGCGAACTGCCGCCCGTCACCTCCCGCCGCTGCGAGTTGCTCGAGGATGTCGAGCAGCATGTCGACCAGGTCGCCGGACTCGGCGCTGGTCAAGATGATCAGGTTGCCGCGCCTGGCCAGCACCCCGTCACCGGGAGCCGGCCACAAGCCAGCCGGGTGCTCGCTCACACCAGCCTCCCTTCGCGAACCGAGACCGCCAGACTAGGCTCAGGTCTATCACATGGGCGGTTTGGCGGTACCTATCCATTGATACCCGTTGATACCCGCAATGGCGCCCGTCGACATCATGCCATCGAATGCGGTCCGTAGCCGAACACGACCCACACTTGACCTCGCGCGAACAGCATCCGGTGGCCATCGGGCAACGTGAAGGTCGTGCCGCCGTTGGCATCCGGGCGCGACCAGCGGACGACATAGGCGCGGCCGTTCCTGAGCACGACGGCCCGGCCAGAGCCGACCGTGGTGGCGTACGGCGGCTCGATCCCGAGCTCACGGAACACCGAAGGCCGGACAAGCACGTACTGGATGACGATGGTCGGCCCGCCGAGCCTGCCGCCGTCGGCGTCGTAAGACGGCGTCCCGTCCATCCAGACCAGCCACCGGCGCTGGGCCGGCGACCAGCGGAACTCAAAGCGCGCCGCCGGGTAAGAGATGCTGTAGGAACTGGTCGGCACGCCACCAGGCGGCGCCGGCCCGAAGCGGAAGCCGATGTCCCGCGCCTTGCTCTCGCGGCCCTTCGCCTCGGCGAGCAGCGTCCGCGTGTGGGCGTACAGGTTGTACGGCTCGATCCTGTGGTAGTCGCGGTAGTATCCGCCGACTATCCCCGCGTACAGGTCGACGATCCTGGCCTGCTCGACGTGGGGAAGGAGGTTCGGCTGCGCGCCTGAGTACGCGAAGGCCGGCCTGCCGAACTGCCTGAGCAGCTCGATGTCCTCTTGACGCGCGCTGCGGACCGGTCCCACGACCCTGGGGATGTGCGATGAGAACACCGCCATGATCCGGCTCAGCCCGCCCTCGACCGGAAGCAAGTATACGATATCAGCGTATTTCAGCCCAGTCGGCGGCCGGGCTTGCTCCACATTGTCGATCTTGAAGATCAACTCGGGACCGAGGGCCTTGATCCGCTCACCGGTGAACGGAGACGTCAGTGGCGGCGGCGCCGGCGGTGTACGGCGGCGGGCATGCGACCTCGGAGTCGCCGCGTGGCCGGTCAGCAGGAAATACCCAGTAGCCAGAATTATCAACGCAACCGCGCTGCTGATCGCGGCGATTATCCTCTGTCGGCTCGTCAGCACTACCACCATCCCCGTTGCAGCCGGAGGTCATCAGCACGCGCCGAGCCGCCTTTCGAGGGTATGCTAAGTGTCATGAATACTGTCGCCCGTCTCCTTACCAGCGAGCCGTTGCTCGCCTGACGGCGCTGACGCGCCCAAGCCGCAGCGGCTCACCCCTCCCAAGCGAGGGGTTTTTTCATGTCCGGGTCAAGCCCTGCGCGAGCGAGCCAAAGACGAGGCGAGCGGGAAGAGGAGCACAAGGGAGTGCGACATGAGCGAAGGCGAGCCACCGTTCCGGTATTCGGCGAAGCTGGCAGGCGAGATCGAGCAGCGCTGGCAGCAGCGCTGGGCTGACGACGGCACTTTCGACAGCCCTAATCCGTCCGGGCCGCTCGCGGGCGGCTTTGACCAGATGGCAGGCCGGCCCAAGAGCTACGTGCTCGACATGTTCCCCTACCCGAGCGGGGCCGGCCTGCACGTGGGCCATCCGCTCGGCTATATCGCCACCGACGTGCACGCCAGGTACCTGCGGATGACCGGTCACCACGTGCTGCACACGTTCGGCTACGACGCGTTCGGGCTGCCCGCCGAGCAGTACGCGATCGACACCGGGCAGCACCCGCGGGTCACGGTGGCGGCGAACATCGCGGCCATGCGCCGCCAGCTCAGGCGCCTTGGCCTGGCGCACGACACGCGCCGAGAGGTCAGCACCACCGATCCGGCGTACTACAAGTGGACCCAGTGGATCTTCCTGCGCATGTTCGGGAGCTGGTGCGACGAGCGAACGGGCCGCGCCAGGCCAATCGAGGTCCTGGAGGCGGAGTACGCGGCGGGCGCGAGGCCAACCCCGGACGGCAGCGCATGGAGCGAGCTGACCGACGCGCAGCGGCGGGCGATCATCGACTCCAGGCGCCTGGCCTACCTGTCCGACGAGCTGGTGAACTGGTGCCCGGCGCTCGGCACGGTGCTGGCCAATGAGGAGGTCACCGCCGACGGCCGCAGCGACGTCGGCAACCACCCCGTGTATCGCAGGCCGCTGCGGCAGTGGATGCTGCGGATCACCGAGTTCGCCGGGCGGCTGGCCGACGACCTGGACCGCCTCGACTGGCCCGAGTCGCTCAAGCAGATGCAGCGCAACTGGATCGCCGGGCTGCGGGACTGGCTGTTCTCCAGGCAGCGGTACTGGGGCGAGCCGTTCCCGATCGTGTACGACGAATCCGGGCTGCCGGTCGCGCTGCCCGACGACGCGCTGCCTGTCGAGCTGCCCGAGATCGTCGAATTCCGCCCGGTCCCGGCTGCCGACCCGGCGGCGGATCCGGTGCCGCCGCTGGCCAGGGCGCCGGGCTGGGCCAGCGTGGAGCTAGACCTTGGGGCCGGCCGCAGGACCTACCGGCGTGAGCTGAACACGATGCCGCAGTGGGCCGGTTCCTGCTGGTACTACCTGAGGTACCTGGACCCGACCAACGAGCGCGAGTTTGTTGGCCCTGAAATAGAGAGATACTGGCTGGCCGGGTCCGCCGACGGCGTCGGCCGCGGCGTCGACCTGTACGTTGGCGGCGTCGAGCACGCGGTCCTGCACCTGCTGTACGCCAGGTTCTGGCACAAGGTGCTGCATGACCTGGGCTACGTGTCGAGCGACGAGCCGTTCAGGCGGCTGGTGCTGCACGGCTTCGTCCTGGCCGACGCGTTCACCGACGAGCGCGGCAGGTACGTGCCGGCCGCCGAGGTGGTGACCGGGCCAGATGGGGTGCCGCGCCGGGGCGGCGCCGCGGTGACCAGGCGGGCAGGCAAGATGGGCAAGTCGCTGAAGAACGGCGTCAGCCCGGATGAGATCTACGACACCTACGGCGCGGACACGCTGCGGCTGCACGAGATGGCGATGGGGCCGCTGGAAACCGACCGGCCCTGGCAGACCGAGGACATCGCCGGGATGCACAGGTTCTTGCAGCGGCTGTGGCGCGCGATCATCGACGAGTCCACCGGGCTGGCCGCCGTCACCGACGACGGGCTGGACGACGCCACGGCGCGCACACTGCACCGCACCATCGCCGCGGTCCGGGCGGACTTGGGCGGGTTGCGCGGCAACACGGCGATAGCCAGGCTGATCGAGCTGACGTCGGTAGCGGCCAGGGTCGCCGCCGGGGATGGCCAGCCGCACGGGTTGCCGCGCGCGCTGGCCGAGCCGCTTGTGCTGATGGTGGCGCCACTGGCGCCGCACATCGCGGAGGAGCTGTGGAGCAGGCTCGGTCACCCCGAGTCGCTGGCCTACGGGCCGTTCCCGGTCGCCGACGAGCGGCTGGCGGCCGATCAGGTGATCAGGCTGCCGGTGCAGATCAACTCCAAGACCAGGTTCACGCTCGATGTCCCGGCCGGGGCTGGACACGCCGAGATCGAGTCCCTGGTCAGGTCCGCGCCAGAGTTCGCCAGGCTCACGCGGGACCTGCCGGTGCTGCGCCTGGTCATCGTGCCCGGCCGGATCGCCAACGTCGTGACCGGCTGAGCCTGACGGGGGCGCGGCTGTCGCCGGTCATGCCGAGTTCCCGACGGCCAGTGTGTACGCTGTCGGTACCTTGGTTGACATAGCCCGGAGTGCGTAAGCTCGTGCGAAACATCCGATACCGCCTGCACCGCGCGCTCCTCAGCATCGTCGCGATCGCCATCGTGATCGCCGTCATCAGCGGGCACGACGCCAAGATCCAGGCGCGGACCAGCGACCCGGGCACGCCCGCGGTCAACCTCGGCTACGGCGGCTACGCGAAGCTCGCCACCCGCACGACCAACCTGATCGAGCACCGCTTTTACAACGGCAACGGCATGTGGCACATGTGCGTCTGGGCCAGGTGCAACACCAAGAACAGGGACTGGGGCTCGGACGCGCTCACGAACACGCTCGCCTTCCGGTGGATGCTGACCCACGACCCGTCGGTGCTGCCGTACCTGCGGAAGCTGGCCATGACCGCGCACACCTGGGTCGCCACGGACGTGGGCAGCAGCGACACGGCCGTCTGGGACGCGGTCGCCGACCTGCGCGAGTACCAGGTCACCGGCAGCGGCGTGGCGCTGGCCAAGGCGAAGGCCGCGTTCGACTGGGTCGACTCGGTGCGGGCCGCGGCATTCGAGGCCGGAGCCTGCCCGCAGGTCGACTACCAGTGGCCCAACGGCCGCCGCAGCGACCTCAAGACGCTCGAGACCGGCTCTAACTACATCAAGGCCGCCCTCCTGCTTTACCAGATCACCGGGCAGAGCGCCTACCTGGCCAAGGCGCAGGCCGCGTATGCGATAGCGCGCGAGTACTTCTTGTCTGGGCCGGTACCGCTCTACACGGTGTATATCTTCGACAACGGCAAGAAGTGCACCTTGCTGCCCGGCCGGTACTACGCGTCGGTGAACGGCAACATGATCTGGGCAGGCGCCGAGCTGACCAGGGACACCGGCGACCCGGTCTACCTGACGCAGGCCATCGCGACCGCGCGGGCGGTGCAAAAGCACCTGTCAGACGACACCGGCGTGTTCGTCGACCTTCAGGCCGACAACGACATCGTCGAGCCGCTGATCGAGGCGATGTACCTGCTGGCCACCGCCGACCACCAGCGCTTCGCCAGGAACTGGCTGCTCACGGCCGCGTCCGCGGCCGGCTCGGACACCAACAGGCTCGGCGTGTTCGGCCGGTTCTTCAACGGCCCCGTGCCGACCGGGCCAGCCACCGCCTGGCAGGTGACAGGCGGCGCCGTGTTGATGCAGGCCGCCGCCGCGCTCGACCCCGGCGGTGGCCCGGCCAGGCCAGGTTTCTGGCGGCACGCGATCTTGGTGCGAGACAAGCGCACGCTGACCGGGCCGAGCCTGCGGATCAGCTTCACAGGCAAGGGCATCGCGATCCTGGGAGCGATCGGCGACATCTGCTGCGTCGCCGGGCATGCCCGCGTGCTCGTCGACGGGGTCGAGACGTTCGACCGCACCGGCATCTGGCAGAACGAGACGAGCCCGTCGATCCGGCTGCCCGGGCAGGTGCTGTTCGCGTGGCGCTGGCGTAAGGTCGGCCATCACACGATCACGATCTTGCCCGGCATCTACAACCCCCGCGAAGGCGGGTCGTTCTTCCAGATGACCGGATACCTGATCGCACGCTGAGTTTCCGGTCAGCGGAGCGCTCGGCAGCCGAGCCCGCCCCGGCCAGCCCCGCCCGGCCAGCCCCACCGCAGGCACGCCAGCCCTGCCCCGGCCAGCCCGGCCCGGCTAGCCCACCGCAGGGCACACCAGTCCCACCTCAGAGCACATCAACCTCATAAGTCACATCAACCCCATTCGTCAGAGACCGACTCCAAGCCCCAGTCATGACTAGCACATTTTGCCCGATTTGCGCCATGCGCTTATCTGATGAATGTGCCACCCACCCGGAACAACCGGACCAATCCGCCATTCATCACGTCAGAATGATCAAGGTCGGTGACACCAGGTGGCCGAGTTGTCTATGTGACCAGAGTTGCGAATACCAATGCAGCCGTGACCGGGTCTGGCGCGACTGTCATGTCGGCTGCACTGCCATGTCGGCTGCGACACCGTGGACTCACGGCTCGCCGCGGGCGGGGACATCGCCAGCCGTGGCAGTTCGGCTGGCCACGACGGCCGCCGCAAACGTTCGCCTGGCTGAATCAGCAACCGGCTGGCTCGAGCTCGGGGCTGGCCTGATCGACCGTGGCTTCGCGCAGGAGCGGCGGGTTGAGCGTGGTAGCTGGCCCGCGCCGGTAGAGCGTGGCCGGCCGGCCGGTCTCCGGCGCTCGCTTGCCGCCGGTGGGAACCACGAACCCGTCGGTGTGGGCGACCTTCCTGGCGAAGTTCCTCGGATCAACGGAGGTCCCCCAGACGACCTCGTACACGTTGCGCAGGTCGCCGATGGTGAACTCGGACGGGCAGAACGCGGCGGCGACGGTGGTGAACTCGAGCCTGGTCCTGGCGAGCTCGACAGCGTCGGCAAGTATCGCGGCGTGGTCGAAGGCCAACGTCGCACGCACCGCGTCGACCGGCGCCCAGCGGGCGCCGATCGCGTCAGAGCCCGCGGTCGGCATCGGCAAGTCGGGCGCGATGGCGAGGTAGGCCACGCTGACCACCCGGCTACGCGGGTCACGGTCCGGTGCGCTGTAGATGCCGGACACGGTCAGGTACAGCTCATCGCCGCCCACGCTGGTCTCCTCGGCAAGCTCGCGCCTGGCCGCTTCGTCCAAGGTCTCCCAGGGACGCACGAACCCGCCGGGCAGCGCGTCCTGCCCACGGTATGGCTCGTTGCCCCGCTCGATGACCAGCACGTTCAGGCGGTTCTCCCGTACTGTCAAGATCGCCAGGTCGACGGTCATGTGCAGCAGCAGCTCTTGTCGAAAGGTCATCTCCAGAGGATAGCTTAACGTCGTCTTGACAAGAAGCGTGGCGCGCGGATCGCGAGGAGGCCCTAGGCACCCCGGCCGCGCGCGGCGCCACACCCCGAGCCGGCAGCAACGACCCCTGAGCCAGGGCGACGGCAACGACCCCGGGTCTTGACATCATTGGCAAAGATGTTATTCTCAGATTGAGACTTTCTCATAGCGAGAAGATATGAGAGTGAGAAGGACCACGATGGCCGGGACGGACAGCGACAGCGAGGCCGAGTTCCTGGCCCGTTACGATCCCAGGGAGTTCGATCCAGCCGCGGTTACGGTGGACGTGGTCGCGCTGACGATCAGGGACGACGCGCTGCACGTCCTGCTCGTCCAGCGCGGCGAGCCGCCCTATGCGGGCCAGTGGGCGCTGCCAGGCGGCTTCGTCCGAGCCGGCGGTCACCGGGGCCCCGCCGAGGACCTGCCCGACGCGGCGATCAGGAAGCTGTCCGAAGAAGCCGGCCAGCACCTGGGCCAGATCCACCTCGAGCAACTCGGCACCTACGGCACGCCGGGCCGGGACCCGCGGATGCGGGTGATCACGGTGGCCTACCTGGCGTTCGCCCCCGAACTACCCGAGCCGCTCGCGGGCATCAACGCGCAGGCCGCGGCGTGGACCCCGCTGCCCTTGCTCAAGCTCGCCCACGCGACAGGCGCCCAGCAGCCAGGGACCACCAGGAAGCTCGCGTTCGACCACGCCCAGATCATCGCCGACGGGCTGGAGCGAGCCAGGTCCAAGCTGGAGTACACCCCGCTCGCCACCGCGTTCGTGACGGAACCTTTCACCATCTCTGAGCTTCGCGCGGTCTACGAGACCGTCTGGGGCGAGCCGCTGCACGCCGGGAACTTCCACCGCAAGGTGCTGTCCGTGCCAGGCTTCGTCGAGAGCACCGGCCAGACCACGCAGACCGGCGGACCGCGCGGCGGGCCACGGGCGCGGCTGTACCGGCGCGGTGACGCCCGCCTGCTGCACCCCGCCTTGCTGCGACCGGGGCGCGAGGATGAGGTGCGCTGACGTGGATTTTGATATCAACGCAAGCCTCACCCCCGACGCGGCGATAAGGCTGATCGAGGCGGCCAGCGGGCCAGCGGACCTGTTCGGCAGCCAGGGCAGCCCGGACGCGAGCCGTCGCTACCGGCGGCTGGCGCGGCTGACCCATCCAGACACGCATGGGAGCTCAGGCACCGCGGGGAGTTCCTGGGCGTTCGCGCGGCTGGCCGAGCTCTGGGCGCAGCACCAAGGTGCCCGCGGGCCGCGGCTGGCCAGAGGCGACATCGCGAACTTCTACGCGGCCGGCGCCGGGCTGCTCAAGCTGCCGCGCGAGGTTGCCGACAACGACCTGATGGATCGCGAGGCCGCCGCGCTGGCCCTGCTACACCACGGTGGCAACGACCGGTTCAGCGCCTATTTCCCGCGGCTGATCCAGGCCCAGCGAGTGCGCGATCCCAGGTCGGGCGCGCAGCGCCACGGCAACGTCATCACCAGGCTGGCCGGCTTTCGCAGTCTCGCCGAGGTGAGATCGGCGCTCGGCGGCGGCGTGGACGCGCGGGATGTGGCGTGGATGTGGCGCAGGCTGCTTGTCGCGCTCGGCGCGGCCCACCGGGCCGGCGTGATCCACGGCGCGGTACTTCCCGAGCACGTGCTCATCCACCCCGGCGAGCACGGCCTCGTGCTCGTCGACTGGTGCTATTCCGCGTGCGGAACTCCCCGCGCGGCGCTGCCGGCGATCGTGGGGCGGTACCGCGACTGGTACCCGCACGAGGTGCTGGCCGGCGGGCGGGCCGGCCGTGACGCCGACATCTGGCTGGCGACCCGCTGCATGACCGAGCTGATGGGCAGGCGCAGGCCCGCCAGGCTGGCCGCCTTTGCGAGGGGTTGCCTGCTCGCCAACCCGAGCCGCCGCCCGCACGACGCCTGGCAGCTGCTCACCGAGCTCGACGAGGTGCTCGAACTGCTCTACGGGCCGAGAACGTTCCGGCCCTTCGCGATCCCAGCATAGGAAGGGGACTGTCATGGGAAGCGGACTTTGGTCCACCGACGTCTACGACGCCGCGGCGCAGTATCGCGCCGCGGCGGGCACCAGCGCGTTCGCGCACAGCGACAGCGGCGCCACCCGAACTCATCCAGCGCTCGACCCGTACGGCGTGACAAGCAGGGAAAGCAGGGACTCCGCCGAGCACCCTCAGTCGCTGGCCATCGCCGTGCTGTTCGACGTGACCGGCTCCATGCGCCACGTTCCCAGGGTCTTGCAGTCCAAGCTTCCGCAGCTACTTGGCCTGCTGCTGCGCAAGGGTTACGCGACCGACCCGCAGATCATGTTCGGCGCGATCGGCGACGCCACCTGTGACCGGGCGCCGCTTCAGGTCGGGCAGTTCGAATCCGACAACAGGATGGACGACGACCTCGGCCGGATCCTGCTGGAAGGCGGCGGGGGCGGGCAGAAGACCGAGTCCTACGAGCTGGCCATGTACTTCATGGCCAGGCACACCGCGACGGACTGCTACGAAAAGCGCGGCAGGCGCGGCTACCTCTTCCTGATCGGCGACGAGATGGCGTACTCGCGGGTCAAGCGGCGCGAGGTGGCTCGCGTCATCGGCGCCGGGATCGAGGCAGACATCCCGCTGGCCGGCATCGTCGCCGAGGTCACCAGGAAGTGGGACACCTACTACATCCTGCCGGCCGGCGCCAGCTACGCCGGCGACCACGAGGTGCTCTCGTCCTGGCGCGAGCTGCTCGGCCAGAACGTCATCGAGATCGGCGACCTGGACGCGGTCTGCGAGGCGATCGCGTTGACCGTCGGCCTCGGCGAGGACGCGATCAGCCTCGACGACGGCCTGGCCGACCTGACCGACGTCGGCTCGACCGCGTCGCCGACCGTGTCCCGCGCGCTCGCTGCGATCGGGGCCGGCCGCAGCGCGGGCACGATCTGCGTCGCCCTGGACGACCTGGACTGCGACTGGCCGAGCGGGAACGTGCGGCTGTGAGCAGCGCCCTGGACCACGTGATCGTCGTCGACCTCGGGTACGGCGACGCGGGCAAGGGCTCCGTCGTGGACTGGCTCTGCTCCCGCGAGGGCAGCAGGCCGGCCCGCACGGTCGTGCGGTTCAACGGCGGCGCCCAGGCGGCGCACAACGTGGTGACGCCGGACGGGCGGCACCACACGTTCGCCCAGTTCGGCTCTGGCAGCTTCACCCCTGGCGTGGCGACTCACCTGTCGCGGTTCATGCTCGTGGACCCGCTGGCCCTGGCGGCCGAGGCCGCTCACCTGGCGGCGGTCGGCGTGCCCGACGCGCTCGGCAGGCTGACGGTGGACAGGGACGCGCTGCTGACCACGCCGTATCACCGCGCCGCCAACCAGGCGAGGGAACGGGCCCGCGGAGGTGGCCGGCACGGCTCGTGCGGAATGGGCATCGGCGAGACGGTGCGCTACGCGCTGAGTGACCCCCGGCGAGCCCCGCGAGTCGGTGACTGCCAGTCGCCGCGGGTGCTCGCGCGCAAGCTGGCCGTGCTGCGCGACCGGCTCACCGACGAGCTGGGCCCGCTCGACGCTCCCCCGGTGCTCGACGTCACCGACGCCTGCCAGGAGTTCGCCGGCCGGGTCAGGCTGACCGGGCCTGAGTACCTCGATCGCCTGCTGCGCGCGGGGCCCGTCGTGTTCGAGGGCGCGCAGGGCGTGCTGCTCGACGAGTGGCACGGCTTTCACCCGTACACGACGTGGTCGACGACCACGTTCGCCAACGCGCAGGAGCTGCTCGCGCAGGCGGGCATGACGGGGGTCAGGCTCGGGGTCATCCGGTGCTACCTGACCAGGCATGGCAACGGGCCATTCGTCACCGAGGACCCGACCCTGGAGCTGCCCGAGCGGCACAACGGCACGGGCGAGTGGCAGGGACCGTTCCGGGTGGGACACTTCGACGCCGTCGCGTTGCGGTACGCGATCGAGGTGGCAGGCGGCGTCGACGCGCTCGCGCTCACCCACCTCGACGCCGCCGAGCGCCAGCCGCTGCGGGCCTGCCACGCGTACCTGGCGGACGGCGAGCGGATCGATCGCCTGCCCTACCTGCCCACCCGCGACCTCGCGCGCCAGGAGGAACTGACCCGGCTGCTTGCGCGTGCCCGCCCGGGCTACGGCGACGTCATCACCGACTGGCCAGCAACGGTGGCCCGCGCGCTCGGGACTCCGGTCGCGCTCACCTCGTCCGGCCCGACCAGGCTGGACAAGGCCCCGGCTGGACAAGCCCCGGCTGGACAAGCCCAGGCTGGACAAGCACCGTTCAGCTCCGGTCGCCGGCGAGCAGCCGCCGCGCTCGCGTCAGCATCTCGCGCAGGTTAGCCTCGGCGGTGAGCTCGCGCGCCTGCGCGATGGTCAGCCAGCGCAGCGGCGCCGCGCTGGTCTCGGCGACGGCCAGATCCGGGGTCTTCGTCGCGAACACGAACCTCAGGTC
>JASIBM010000350.1 GCA_030045175.1 Streptosporangiaceae bacterium
CCGGTGAAGAGCATGGCGTGGGTCATCTCCGACTCGTGGTAAACCAGCCGGTCGGCCTTGCCGAGCGTGAACGTCGTGTCATAGACCGAAGGCAGGTCGTACAGGTCGGTGTCCCAGATCCCGTACTCACTGCTCATCATCTTGCCGACGTCGCAGCCGAACCACACGGGCTCGCCATCGCGCAGCGCCTGCGCGGCGATCTGCTTGAGCACGGGCATCTCGACGTTCAGGTAGGTGACCGGGGGGGCGCCGAGCACGTTCCCCAGGTACTCGACCGTGAAGGTCCGTCCCGTCGGGCTCGACGCGCGCGGATCGTGCACCAGGCACACGTAGTCGTCGATCGGCAGGCTCACGTACCTGGCGGCGAACTCGCGCGGCGTCAGCAGGCCAGCCCGGTGGAACTTCTTGTCCTTGTCGATCCATTGCCAGTCGATGCGCTCGGGCGGGGTGCCCAGGTGAATGCACAGCACGCGATAGACGACGCGCAGGATCTCGGCCTTTTCCGCGCGCGCGGCGAAGGCGCCGTGCGCCATCGCCTCGCGCACCGCCATGGCACCCTGGTGCAGCAGGCCGCGCAAAACCGAGTTCATCCGGCCGGTGGCCGATGAGCTATGGGTCTCCGGCATGAACGCCTTGGGCACCAGCCCGTGCTTATTGACTATCGCGACGAACATGTTCCACTGCCCGCCATCCCCGGCCACCTCATCGAGCAGGTGGGCGACGGTGCGGTCGTCCACGTCACGGTCGGCGGTCTCGATGATGGCCTCGAGGAAATAATTGGCCCGCTCGATCTTGTCCCAGAACATGGCGAAGTTCTGGGAGAACTCAAAGTCCTTCAGCCCCATCTGCCGCATCGCGCCCACCCGCAGCAGGTTGAGGCCGGCGAACAGCCAGCACCGGCCGCTCTTCTGCTGGTTGGTGACCTTCCAGTCGTCCAAGAGCACAGACATCGGGTGATCGGTGCTGTTGACTATCTCACGGTTGATGCTGACGTCATCGACGGCGACCCTGGTCACCGCGTTCTGCGCCAGCCGGTATACCGGATTCGCGCAGAAGTCCTTGCGCAGCAGATCCAGATCAGCGATACCCAGCGTCGTGTCCATTCCCCGTAGCCTCCCGAGCAAGATTCCCGCCGTCCAGCCAGATCCCGGCCTTTCCGCATTAATCTACCATCGTGGCAGACGTGTCCCGCAGGAGAGCGGACCGTGATTATCTTGTCGCGGCGGGAGGACGCCGCAGTAGCGGCGGCCGGCGCTCGCGGCAGGCGCGACGGTCCTTCCCGAGCACGTGACCCGGTCCGGCGCCCCTTGACCGCGGCTTCCCGCGCCTGGCGCGCTGGCCAGGACTCGCGCCTGGGGCTGACCGTCCTTGGCGCCGGAGGTACCGCAGTGACGTAATCTTTAGTGACTTATCTGGTGACGTGGCCTTTTCTGGAGCCTTGATACGTGACATCGGCTAGCTGATATCACGAGCAACGGCAACATGTCTCGGCTGAATTGGCGGCACGCAGATGCGGCATGAATGTTCGGGACGAATGGCGTGCGTTCGCGGTAATGGACACCGGTCCGCGGCCTGGCCGTCGCCGTTCCCGGCCGGCCCCGGCTCCATTCAGTAACGCTCGACCAGGTGCGCGCGGCTGACTGGCAGCTCATACGGCTCGGGCCAGAAATCGGTGATCCGGGCGATCCGGCCATCCTCGCCAAGCTCGAAGAAGCACAAGCCAGGCTGCGGCCCATCGGGCCCGGTGAACTCGACCCAGCTCGCTGCGTGCCTGCCTTCCCCGACGATCCGCCGCACCGCGATGTGCCAGTCATAGGCGAAGCCCTCCGCGTTGAACCGGAGGTAGGCATCGCGGCCGCGGACCTGCTCCCTGGTCTGCGGGCCGTGGTAGACCACGTCGCCGGCGAGCAGCGCGCCGAACCCGTCCCAGTCCCGGGCCTCCGCGGCGGCCCAGTAGGCCGCGACCACCTCATGCGCGCTCGCCATGTGCGCACGATACCCGCGCTGCCCCATCGCGTGCGCGCACCGCCGGGCGAAGATGACGAGCCCGCCGCGTGAAATCCGGCAACCCCGCCGCCCGGCGAGGGTCACCAGCGCGCCACGCGAAACCGGCGAACCCGCCGCCGGCGAGTCGGGTCACACTGTCGGCGCGGCGGGCTAGGGTTCGGCCATGCAGCGCCTGGCTCTGCCCGCGATCGACCCATACTCCCTCGGCTACGCCGTCGATGCCGCGTCCTATGCCAGGGGCGTGGAGTACCTGCGGCAGCGAGCGGTGCTTGAGGTGTGGTGGGACGCCGAAGACGGCACGCTCAACGGCCTGATCCGGGGCAGCAACAACCGCGTCTACACGACGACGGCGTACTTCTCCGAGGCCAGGGCCGCCGGGATGCCGCTCAGCTTCGCCCAGGGCGCCTGCAGTTGCCCGGTCTCGCTCAACTGCAAGCACGCCGTGGCGCTCGTGCTCGCCGCGACCACGGGCATGCCGGGCACCAGGCCCGCTGCACCGGGCGGCGGACAGCCGGTCAAGGCCAGCCGACCTGCCTGGGAGCGGTCGCTTGACGGCCTGCTGCGATCGCCTGCCGCCGCGGCCACCGCACAGCCCGGAGGTACCACCCTCGCCATCGAGCTCACGCTCACGAGCGCGGGCTACTACTACGGCCGCGGCGCGGCAGCGCGCGCCAGCCAGCCGAGGCTCGCAGCCAGGCTGGTGCGGCCGGGCAAGAACGGCTGGATCGCGGGCTCGCTGAGCTGGTCAAAGCTGGACTCGCTGCGCTATTCCCAGGAGGGCTATCCAGCGGGTCAGGTCAGGTTGCTGCACGAGCTCTACGCGCTCTACCGGGCAGGGACCAGCGACTACGGTTACTACTCCTACGGCGACGAGCGCTCGATCGACCTGGGCGCGTTCGAGTCACGCCAGCTCTGGCCGCTGCTGGACGAGGCTCATTCGATCGGCCTGCGCCTGGTGCACGGCGGCAAGCTCGGCGACGTGGCGAAGTATGGCGAAGCTGAGCTCTGCCTGGACATCACGAGCACGGGCCAGGGCAGCACGGGCCAGGGCAGCACGGGCCCGGCTGGCCAGCTCGTGATCACCGCGAGGCTCAGCGCCGGCCAGCCGGCGGGCCCGGCGCGGGCGGATACGACGCCGATCCTGTTCATCGGAACGCAGGGGCATGGCGTGGTCTACCCGCCCGGCGGCTCCCGGCCGGGCGGTAACCCGCTCGCCGGGCGCTTCCTGCTGGCCAGGCTCGCCCAGGGGGTTCCCGAGCAGCTTCAGCTCATGGCGCTGGCCGGCCAGCGGCTCGAGGTGCCCGCGGCCGAGCTCGCCAGGTTCCGCGACACGTATTACCCGCGACTGCGCCGGACGGCCACCGTCATATCGAGCGACGGCACATTCGTGCCGCCCGAGGTATCGGGTCCGACCCTGGTGCTCACCGCGGGCTACGGCGCGGGCCACGACCTGCGCCTGCACTGGGACTGGGCGTACCAGGTCGGCGACTCGCTGCTGCGAGCCGCGGCAGGCCAGCCCGACTTCGCGGCACCGGACCAGCCGGTAGCCGCCTATCGGGATCCCGAGGCGGAGCGGGCGCTGCTGGCCAGCCTCGACCACCTGATGACACGAGGCGGCGACGTTGCCCGCGCCGCGCTGTCCGGCCCTGTCACGCTCAGCGGCATCGACACCATGCGATTCAGCACCGAGGTGCTCCCCTTGCTCGCCAGCACCGAAGGCGTCGCCGTCGAGATCACCGGCGAGCCCGCTGACTACCGCGAGGCCAGCGATTCGGTGCGCATCAGCGTGTCCGCCGAGCAGGCTGGCGCCGACACCGACTGGTTCGACCTCGGCATCACGATCACGGTGGCCGGCCACGCGGTCCCTTTCACCGATGTGTTCGTCGCGCTCAGCCACGGCGAGTCCCACCTGCTGCTGTCCGACGGCGCCTACTTCTCGCTGGACAAGCCCGAACTGCGGGCGCTTACCAAGCTGATCGAGGAGGCCAGGGCGCTCCAGGACGCGCCGGCCGGGCCGTTGAAGATCAGCAAGTTCCAGGCCGGGCTGTGGGCGGAGCTCGCCGAGCTTGGCGTCGTAAGCCACCAGGCGCGGGCGTGGCAGCAGCAGGTCGAGACGCTCGCGTCGATCAGCTCGGTCGAGCCAAGGGACCCGCCAGCCACCCTGCTGGCCACGCTGCGGCCGTACCAGCTTGACGGCTTCGGCTGGCTGGCGTTCCTGTGGGAGCACGGGCTCGGCGGCATCCTGGCCGACGACATGGGGCTCGGCAAGACGCTCCAGACCCTGGC
>JASIBM010000351.1 GCA_030045175.1 Streptosporangiaceae bacterium
TTCGAGGAGGTGTTCATCAGGGTCGGGCTGCCGTACAAGGTGGTCGGCGGCGTCCGGTTCTATGAGCGCCGCGAGGTCAGGGACCTGCTCGCCTACCTCAGGCTGATCGCCAACCCGGCTGACGAGATCTCGCTGCGCCGGGTGATCAACGTCCCCCGCCGCGGTATCGGCGAGCGGGCTCTGGCCAGCGTCGCCTCGCTTGCGGCCCGCGAGAACATCGGCTTCGCCGCGGCGCTGGCCAGGCCGCAGGACGTGCCTGGCCTGGCCGCGCGCTCCCGCAACGCGATCGAGGCGTTCAACGAGCTGATCGGCCAGCTGCGAGAGGCGGCGCAGGCGGGCACGCCGGTCGGGGACCTCGCCCAGGCCGTGCTCGACCGGACCGGCTACATCGCCGAGCTTGAGGAGTCCACCGACCTCCAGGATGCCGCGCGGGCCGAGAACCTGGCCGAGCTGATCTCGGTGGCCAGGGAGTTCGACACGCGGGGTGGCGAGGGCGGGCTGGCTGCCTTCCTCGAGCAGGTTTCGCTGGTGGCCGACGCCGACGATATCCCTGAGGGTCCGGACCACGGCGGGCTGGTGACGCTGATGACGCTGCACACGGCCAAGGGCCTCGAGTTCCCCGTTGTCTTCCTCACTGGCCTGGAAGAAGGGGTCTTCCCGCACGAGCGCTCGGTCAACGATGACCGCGAGCTGGAGGAGGAGCGCAGGCTCGCCTACGTCGGGATCACCAGGGCGCGGCAGCGGCTGTACCTGACCAGGGCGGCGGCGAGGACCTGGTTCGGGCGACCCGCGTATCACAAGCAGTCCAGGTTCCTGACCGAGGTGCCCGCCGAGCTCGTGGCCTGGCGCAGGGACGCCGCCGCGGCCGCGCTGGCGATCGCGCCAGCGTCCGAGCGGCTGGCCAGGCGCCCCGGCGTGACGGTGACTGGCAATCGCCCTGTCCCCGCGCTAAGGGCAGGCGATCTGGTCAATCATGACAGCTATGGCCTGGGGCGGATCCTTTCTGTGGAAGGCAGCGGGGACGACCCTGAGGCCAAGGTCGATTTCGGGGAAGATTACGGGATCAAGCACCTGCTCCTGCGTTATGCCCCCATCGAGAAGCTGTAGGTCACTTCGCGCGGGAGCCTGCGTTTCATCGCACCGGATACCCTGCCGGTGGAGCATTCGCGGTGCTGAGAGGGCGTAGCGGAGGACGTAGCTAGATGAGCAAGATCAGGGTCATCGTCGCGAAGCCTGGCCTGGACGGGCATGATCGTGGCGCCAAGGTGGTGGCGAGGGCGCTGCGGGACGGCGGCGTCGAGGTCATCTACACCGGCCTGCACCAGACGCCCGAGCAGATCGTCGCCGCCGCGCTGCAGGAGGACGTGGACGCGATCGGCCTGTCGATCCTGTCAGGCGCGCACATGACGCTGTTCGCCCGCGTCCTGGAGTTGCTGCGCGAGCAGAACGCCACCGACATCACCGTCTTCGGCGGCGGGATCATCCCCGAGGCCGACATCACCGAGTTGCGGGCGATGGGGGTCGCGAAGATCTTCACGCCGGGCGCGCCGACCCAGGAGATCGTCGACTGGGTGCGGTCCGCGCTCGGCGCGAAGGCCGAGGCGCGGGCGAGCTGAACTCACCGCGAGCGGTGCGAACTCGAGCCCGCGCTGAGAGTCCAGTCACCAGCGCCCGCTAGGCTGCGGTACGGGCCAGCCCGTTGGCGCCGCCCGACGTCGGCTGGCGCTGCCAGTACCCCGCGCCGGCGACCCCCGCCGGCTAGCAGATATCGGAAACCTCCGGAACGGATCGAACGTGGACCTGTTCGAGCATCAAGCCAAAGAGCTCTTCGCCGAGTACGGCGTGCCCGTGCCCGTCGGAAAGGTGGCTCACACCGCGGATGAGGCGCGTGCGGTCGCCGCCGAGTTTGAGCGGGCCGGCCGGCCCAGGGTGGTGGTCAAGGCACAGGTGAAGACCGGCGGCCGGGGCAAGGCCGGCGGCGTCAAGGTGGCTGACGGGCCGGACGACGCCCACGCCAAGGCCAGCCAGATCCTCGGCATGGACATCAAGGGCCACACCGTGCACAAGGTACTTGTCGAGGAGGCCAGCGACATCGCGCAGGAGTACTACCTGTCCTTCCTGCTCGACCGCGCCGGGCGGCAGTTCATGTCGATCTGCTCTGTGCAGGGCGGGATGGAGATCGAGGAGGTCGCCCACACCAACCCGGAGGCGGTCGCCAGGATCGGCATTGACCCGCTGACCGGCGTTGACCGGGCCAAGGCCATCGAGATAGTCCAGGCGGGCGGGCTGCCCGCCGATGCGATCGAGGGCGCGGCTGAGCTCGCCGAGCGGCTGTGGGCCATGTTCACCGACGAGGAAGCCACGCTTGCTGAGGTCAACCCGATGATCTTGACAACAGATGGCCGCGTGGTCGCGCTGGACGGCAAGGTCACGCTGGACGACAACGCGGCCTTCCGGCAAGATCACGGCGCCTTCGCCGACACCGAGTCCGCCGATCCCATCGAGGCGCGGGCCAAGGCCAAGCACCTCAACTACGTCAAGCTCGAGGGCACGGTCGGGATCATCGGCAACGGGGCCGGCCTGGTGATGTCGACGCTCGACGTGGTCGCCCTCGCCGGAGAGGAGTTCGGCGGAGTGCGGCCGGCCAACTTCCTTGACATCGGCGGCGGCGCGTCCGCCGAGGTGATGGCGAACGGCCTCGACATCGTGCTCTCCGATCCGTCGGTCCGCTCCGTGCTCGTCAACGTGTTCGGCGGCATCACCTCGTGCGACGCGGTCGCCAACGGGATCGTCTCGGCCATCGGGATCCTCGCGGACCAGGGCGAGGCCGTGCGCCACCCGATCGTGGTCCGGCTCGACGGCAACAACGCCGCCG
>JASIBM010000352.1 GCA_030045175.1 Streptosporangiaceae bacterium
AAGGGGCGCGCCATGGCCAGCAGCCGCGACGAGCGCGCCCGATCCCGTCCCATAGATCACTTGGTTATCTCACGTCACGAACCTTGATCATTTTGGCGAGATGAATGGCGTACTGGTCCGGCCGGCCCGGGTCAATGTGCCATTCATCAGGTCGGCATTGGCTGGGCGGGTACGGCGAAAAGGGGTGATGGTGACAAAGCGGGCGCCGCTAAGGCGAGGGTTCCGCTGTCGCCTCGGTGATGTCGGTGGCTGGTCCCTCGCCAGCATGGTGATGACGATCCTGGCGCCTCGCACGGCTTGCGCGGGGGGCCGCCCATCCGGCCGGTGCCGAGAACCGCGATCACCGGGTGTTCGACTCGCGCCCGAGGCGGCGCCGAGCCTGCGGGGCCTGTTACGTCGCGGGCTTGGTGGCGATCATGACATTCCTTCCGGGGTAGGGCCGCCGACCGGCACGGCCTGGGCCATGATCTGGTCGATCTCGGCCAGGTCGTCCTGGCCGAGGGTGAGGTCGAGCGCGCCGAGGCTCGCTGCGAGGTGGGCTGGGGTGCGGGCGCCCACGATGGCGACCTGGACGGCCGGGTTGGCCAGCACCCAGGCGACCGCCAGCTGGGCGGTCGTGGCACCACGGCGGGCGGCGAAGGTGCCAAGCTCCGCGACGACCTTGAGGTTGCGTGCGAATCCTGGCCCGGTGAAGGCCGGGCTGTGCGCCCGCCAGTCACCGGGACCGAAGGCGGTGGTGCCGGTGATGGCGCCGCCGAGCAGCCCGTGGGCAAGCGGGCCGTAGGCCAGCACGCCGATGCCGTGCGCGGCGGCATAAGGCAGCAGGCTGGCTTCGGCGTCGCGGCGGAACAGGTGATACGGCGGCTGGACGGTTTCCACCGGCAGCACCGTGGCGAACTCGGCGATCTGCTCGGCAGAGTAATTCGAGACGCCCACGTGCCGGATCAGGCCCTTGTGCACAAGTTCGGCAAGCGCGGCTGCGGTCTCGCGGATCGGTGTTGCCGGGTCCGGCCAGTGCACCTGGTAGAGGTCGATGTAATCGGTGCCCAGCGCGTCCAGGCTAGCCTCAGTGCCCTCGCGCAGCCAGGCCGGGCTGGCGTCGCGGATCAGGTTCGCGCCGTCCATTCGCAGCCCGCCCTTGGTCGCTATCACCACCGAGTCCCTGGCCGAGCGCAGGTCGGCGGCCAGCGCCGCGCCGAGCAGCCGCTCGGACCGCCCGAACCCGTAAGCCTGCGCGGTGTCGAAGAAGTTGATCCCAGCCGACCTTGCCTGGCTGATCGCCGCCACGGCTGACTGTTCGCCGACCTCGCCCCAGTCCCCGCTGAATTGCCAGGTGCCATACGCGACGGGGGTGACTCGCAGGCCGGTGGCTCCCAACATGACCGTCTGCATGACTACCTTCCTTCCGACTGGTGTCCTCAGATAGGTGCCCTGCGACGGACTTAAGGCTCGCGCCGGGCAGGGTGAGACGGCATCAGCCGGCGGGTGATTCGCTAGGTCAGGACCGTCGCGGGGACGGCGCGAGCAGCCCGAGGGCGCGGGCGCCAGCGCCGACCCGGCTGCGGTGCCCCGCGGCGATCCGAGAACGGACAGCCAGAACCGCTGGGGGTCGCGCTACCAGTACACCTCCGAGGGGCGGATCTCGACGGCGCCGCCATAGCGCGCAGCGGGGACGCGGGCGGCCACCTCGATAGCCGCGTCGAGGTCGTCGGCCTCGAGGATGAACCAGCCGCCGACGGCCTCCTGCACCCCGGCGAACGGGCCGTTCGCCGTCAGGGCCTTGCCGCCTTCGACGCGCACGGTGGTCGCGTTCTCTGGCAGGCCCATCGGCAGCCCGGGGGTAACCCCCGGAGTCTGATTGAGCCCCTGGTAGTCGGCGTAGACCTGCTTCTGTTCCGCTTCGGGCAGCGCGGCCTGCCGCTCAAGCGCGGTGCCCTGATAGATCAGCATGACGTACTTCATCGCTTCTCCTTGTCGCCACCAGATAGTCACTCACTACCAGATAGTCACGCGCTAGCCGCGCAGGGCGGCGTCAAGCAGCGTGGCGGCGGCGGCGCGGGCCACGGCGGCCACGGCGGGATCGTGGTCCAGCCGTGCGGACTGGCTGGCGCCCTCGTAGAGCAGGTGGAGCTGGCGGGCCAGTGCCCCGGGGTCGGGCGCGCCGGCCTGGGCGGCCAGCTCGGTCAGCAGCGCGCGCACCCAGTGGCGGTAGGCCTCGGTGGCCTGCTCGGCCGGGTCACCCGGATGGGACTCCGCGCTGGCCCTGGCGAACGCGCAGCCGCGGTAATCCGGCTGGGCGAACAGCTCCCCCTGGCCTTCGAACACGGCCAGCAGCCGCTCGCGCGGGCTGCTGTAGCGATCCACCGCCTGGGTGATCCGCTGGGCGACGCTGGCCTGGCGGGCCTCCAGGTACGCGCGGATCAGCTGGTCCTTGCTGCCGAAGGTGTTGTACAGCGAGGCCTTGGCCACGCCGGCCTGCTCGATGACGCGGTCGATGCCGACCGTGTGCACGCCCTCGTTGTAGAACAGCTCGTTGGCCGCGGCCAGCAGCCGCTCGCGGGCCGACGGCCGGGCCGCGCTCGCTTCCTTCACAGCCATGGCGATGGCCACCTTCCCAGACAGGCTTGTCTATCGTA
>JASIBM010000353.1 GCA_030045175.1 Streptosporangiaceae bacterium
TACTGCGCCGACGATCCCTACGCGATCAAGATGTCGTTCCACGTCGGCACCGACGAGCCGGTCGAGTGGATCTTCGCGAGGGAGCTGCTCGCAGCGGGGCTCGAGGTACCGGCAGGCGAGGGCGACGTCCAGGTCTGGCCTGAAGACGCCGACGGCAGCGACATACTGAACATCGCGCTGTCGTCACCGTTCGGCGAGGCCCGCTTCGAGGCACCGCTGAGCGCCACGGCTGAGTTCCTGAAGAGCACCTACGGGATAATCCCGGCCGGCTCGGAGGGCGACTTCATCGACGTCGACAGCGAGCTTGATGACCTGCTCTGGCAGGCATAAGCCACAAGCCGCATCGCGGGGCCACGCGAGCCCCGCAGCCGCCCGGATCCGTGACTAATGGGCCTAACCCATTAGTCACGGATCCGGCTATGTGTAAGGTCGCCGTGTAAGGTCGCCGATTCCGCAGGCGTACTGTCACGGATCAGGCGACTCGGCCGACCTCAGGGCGAATATCTCCGCGGCCTTCTTGGTCACCGGGCCAGGCACGGCAGGCAGCGCCACGCCGTCCACGCGCCTGATCGGCTGCACGTCCCTGGTAGTTCCCGACAGGAAGGCCTCTTCCGCCGATGCGAGCGCGCTCAGCGGCAGTTGCTCCTCGATCGCTTCCGCCCACTCGATCACCAGCGCCCTGGTCACCCCGGCCAGGCAGCCTGAGCTCAGCGGCGGCGTCAGCAGCCGGCCACCGATCACCACGAACACGTTCGTCCCTGTGCCCTCGCACAGTTCCCCCACTGTGTTCGGGAAGATGGCCTCGCCGCCGCCATGCTGCGCGGCATATGCCAGGGCGCGCACGTTCTCGCCGTAGGACGTGGTCTTCAGCCCGGAGAGGGCGCCGCGCTCGTTCCTCGGCCACGGCACCGTGACCACGTCCACGAACGGCGCGGGTGCCGGCTGCCCGGCCATCGCCACGATCGCGGTGACCGGCGAGTCGCCGCGTTCAGAGCCGAGCGGAGACTTGCCTCCCGTCACAGTCACCCGCAACCTGGCCAGTGACGGCCGGGCGGACGCCGCGATAACGGCGAGGGCACCCGCATGGATCTGCTCCAGGTCCGGCTCTGGCAACCCCAGCCCGACCGCCGACCTGCGCAGCCGTGCCAGGTGCCTGGTCATCGCGAACGGCACGCCGTCCGCGACCTTGATCGTCTCGAACACCCCGTCGCCGACCACGAGGCCGTGATCGAAGACGGAGATCCTTGCATCGTCATCGGGGAGCAGCTCCCCGTTCAGCCACACTGCCATGAATCCGACGCTAAGGGGTCGGCGGGGGTGTCGCGACCATAACGCCTAGACCACGTCAGCGCGGGCCGCGGCGGCCGCAGCGGCCGCGGCGCACAATTCCGGCAGCAGCCGCTCGACCGCCATGATCTGCCCGCTGACCTCACGATCGGTATCCATCGGCGGGACCGACGCCCGGACCACGTCGCAGGCAGCTGCCACGGGCGCGCTCGGCCTGCCGATGGCTGATCGCAGCCCGATGCCCTGCGTTGCGCACAAAATCTCGACGGCGAGGCAGGTGCGCACGTTCGCCACCACCTCGCGCAGCTTGCGCGTCGCCGTCCACCCCATCGACACGTGATCTTCCTGCTTGCCCGAGGTGGGAATGGTGTCCACGCTGGCCGGGTGGGCGAGCACCTTGTTCTCGCTGACCAGCGACGCGGCGGTGTACTGGGCCAGCATGTAGCCGGAGTTCGTGCCCGCGTACGGGGCCAGGAACGGCGGCAGCCCGCGGGAGAACGCCGGGTCGAGCATGCGGTCCACCCGCCGCTCGCTGATGCTCGCAAGCTCGCTGATCGCCATCGCGAGCATGTCGGCGGCGAACGCGAGTGGCTCGCCGTGGAAGTTGCCTGTGGTCATGACCTCGCCGTCGGGCACGATCACCGGGTTGTCGACCACGGCGCCGAGCTCGGTGTCTATGACCCCCCGCGCGTAGCTGAGCACGTCCCGCACCGCCCCGTGCACCTGCGGCGCGCAACGCAGGCAGTACGCATCCTGGACAGCGTGCGTGCTGTGGCGATGGCTAGCCATAAGTTCCGATCCGGCCAACAAAGCCCGCAAGTTGGTCGCGCTCACGAGCTGACCCGGATGCGGTCTGATCATCTGGACGCGTTCGTCGTACGGGCGATCTGTGCATAGCAACGCTTCCACCGACAACGCGCAGGCCACGTCGGCGGCCCGCACCAACAGGCCGACTTCGTGCACGGAGAACGCGAGCAGCGCCTGCATCGGCTCGGTGCCGTTCACGAGCGACAGCCCCTCCTTGGGGGCGAGCACGAGCGGCTCGAGCCCGTGCTCGGCCAGCACCTCGGCGGCCGGGCGGCCCTGACCGCCCTCGCCCCTGGCGCGCAGCCGCCCCTCGCCGATCAGCGGCTGCGCCAGGTGCGCGAGCTGCGCCAGGTCACCGGACGCGCCGACCGAGCCCTTGCCGGGGATGACGGGCAGCAGGCCGAGGTTGAGCATGTCGACCAGGCGGGCGGGCAGGTCTGGCCGCACGCCCGAGTAGCCGGCCGCGAGGGTTCGCGCCCGCAGTAGCAGCAGCGCGCGCACGGTCTCGTCGTCCAGCGGCTCGCCGACAGCGGCCGCGTGCGACATGACGATGGCACGCTGCAGCGTCGCCAGGTCGTC
>JASIBM010000354.1 GCA_030045175.1 Streptosporangiaceae bacterium
GTTCCGGGGGGACGACCCCCCGGACCCCCCCGCGGCACTGACCCGGGAGGACGACCCCCCGGACCCCCCCGCGGTGCGGACCCCGAAGGCCGACCCGCCGGAACTCCCCGCGGCGCGGACCCCGAAGGCCGACCCGCAGGAACCCCCCGAGATGCTGACCCGGAGGGCCGGCCCCCAGGAACCCCCAGGGGCGCTGGCACGGGTACCGGCTGGTCCCCCGGCGGGCACGCCGGATCCGCTGACGCGCGCCGGCCGGCCGGACGCCCCCTGCCGAGCCCTGCCGACCTGGCCACCCGGGCGAGCAGGTGCGGGCCAGCCGCCGCCAGCGCCTCAGGCGCTCCGGGCTCGCGCCTGGCGAACGAGAGCAGGATCCCGATCGCAGCCATGGTGGCGAGCAGCGAAGACAAGCCGGCCGAGATCAGCGGCAACGGTACCCCTGAGATCGGCAGCAGGCCAACCACGGCGCAGATGTTCACGAACGCCTGCACCACGATCCACGCCGTCGCGCCTGCCGCCGCAAGCCGCATGAACGGGTCGGTCATCCGGCGCGCGACGCGCAGGCCAGCGTAGCCGAGCCCGCCGTAGAGCAGCACCACGCAAACGGTGCCGATCAGGCCGAGTTCCTCGCCGAGTATCGCGAAGATGAAGTCGTTGCTCGCCTCGGGCACCCAGCCCCACTTCATCTTGCCGTCGCCGAGCCCCACGCCGAACAGCCCGCCGGAGCCGATCGCCCACTTGCCCTGGATGCTCTGCATGTTGGCGCCGGTAGGGCTGCCGCCCGGGTTGAGGTAGCTAGTTAGCCTGCTGTCGGCGTACTTCGTGGTCATCACGACGAGCAGCAGCGCGAAGATGACGAGCCCGACGAGCATGACGAAGAGCCGGCCTGGCGTGCCGATCACCCAGAGCAGCGCGAGGAGGATCACGAGCAACAGGAACGTGGTGCCGATGTCGTGCCCGAGCAGCACGAGCACGCCGAGCATCGCGGCACCGGGCAGCAGCGGGACTAGCAGCGCCCGCCAGTCCTTGAGCTGCCCGAGCGAGTCCTTGCGCGCGAGCAGGTCGGCCCCCCAGAGCAAGAACGCGAGCTTGGCGAACTCGGACGGCTGTAGCTGGATGCCGGCGACCCTGATCCACCGCTCGGCGCCGTACTCGCTCGTGCCGAACGCGAGCACGAGTACCAGGCTGGCCAGCGCCGCCAGGTACATCGGGTAGGCGAGGACGCGCAACAGCCTGGGCGGCGACTTGGCCAGGACCCACATCAGCGGCAAGCCGATCAGCACGCCGATGAGCTGCTTGACGAACACGCTGTACGGCGATCCGCCGCTGTCGAGCTGACTTGCCGACGAGGTAGACAGCACCATCGCCAGGCCGATCACGAGCAGCAGCGACGTGCAGCCCAAGATCAGGTGGTACGACGTGAGCGGCCGGCTGAGCAGCGAGAGCAAGCGCCGCGCACGAGACTCCTGGCGGTCGCCCTGCCGGACGGCAGAGCCGCCGGAGGCCGGAGCGCCCCCCCTGGCCGGCCCGGCCAGCCGGCTGGCCGGCGTCGTCGCGCTCACTGGGCCTCCGCAAGGTGCTTGACCGCCGCGACGAACGCGTCACCGCGGGCCGGATAGTCGCGGAACATGTCGAACGACTGGGCGGCGGGCGCGAGCAGCACGGTGTCGCCTGGCTCGGCCATTCGCGCGGCGGCGCCGACCACCATGTCCATCGCCCCGGCACCGGTGCTGGCGATCTCGATGACAGGAACGGCAGGCGCGCAGCGGCCGAGCGCGGCCGCTATGCGAGACCGGTCAGCGCCGAGCAGCACTACCCCGCGAAGCCTCCGCGCGGCGGTGCCGACGAGCTGGTCAAGTTCGGGATCGCTGCCCTTCAGCAGCCCGCCGGCCACCCACACCACCGGGTCGTACGCGGCCAGGGACGCCGCGGCGGCGTGCGGATTGGTCGCCTTGGAGTCGTCCACGTAGTCGACCCCGGCCACGCTGCCCACCGGGCAGATCCGGTGCGGGTCGGGCCGGAAGGCGAGCAGGCCGGCGCTTATCGCGCCGGCAGGCACGCCGTAAGCCCTGGCCAGGGCCGCCGCCGCGAGCGCGTTGGCGACGTTGTGGGGCGCCGGTGGCCTGGCGTGAGCGGCCGGGTCGGACCCGCTCAGGTCCGCCACCGCGGCCAGCCGCATCGCTGGGGGTTCTGGGCCAGCGGCGGGCTCAGCGCAGAACGCCCGGTCCACAAGGAAGCCGTCGGCGACGCCGAGTTCACCGGGGCCTGGCGCGCCGAGCCGGAACATGGCCACCCTGGCAGCCCGACCGGTCGCGCCGGCCATGGCCGCAAGCTCGGCGGACCGCGCGTCGTCGGCATTGCCGATGACGACCGTTCCTGGTGCGAATATCTTCGCCTTGGCGGCGGCGTACGCCTCGATGCTGCCGTGCCAGTCCAGGTGGTGCGCGGCCACGTTCAGCACCGTGGCAGCCATCGGCGTGATCGTCGAGCTCCAGTGCAGCTGGAAGCTGGACAGCTCCACGGCCACCACCTCGCAGGGCTCGGCCGCGGTCACGACGTCCACGAGCGAGGTGCCGACGTTGCCCGCCTCAACCGCGCGCAGCCCGGCAGCCTGGAGCATCAGCGCGAGCATCCGGACCGTCGTCGTCTTGCCGTTGGTGCCGGTGACAGCGAGCCAGCGCTGCCGCCCGCCGCCGGGCAGGGCCGGACGCAGCCGCCAGGCCAGCTCGACGTCGCCGATCACGTCCACGCCCGCCGCGGCGGCCGCGACGAGCAGCGGGGCACTCGGCATCCAGCCAGGCGAGGTAACCACGAGCTCGGTCCCGGCCGGCAGCCGCGCGGTGGCCCGCTCGCCGAGCAGGACGCGCACGCCCCGGTCGCTGAGCCGGGCAGCCAGCGCCTGGCGGTCATCGTCGTCGCGCTCGTCGACGGCGGTCACCTTGGCTCCGAGCGCCTCAAGCGCGAGCGCGGCGGGCGGGCCAGACACGCCGAGCCCGGCCACGCAGACCTGTCGTCCAGCTAGCGCCATATCGATCATCAGAACGGCACCCCGGAGAGCCATTGGATATAGAACAGGCCTACCCCGAGGCCGACGAACAGCCCGGCGATCAGCCAGAACCTGATCACGATCGTGGTCTCGGCCCAGCCGATCAGCTCGAAGTGATGCTGCAGCGGCGCCATCCTGAACACGCGCTTGCCCGTCAGCTTGAACGAGCCGACCTGGATGATCACCGACATCGCGATGATCACGAACAGTCCGCCAAGTATCAGGAGCAGCAACTGCGTGTGCGTGGT
>JASIBM010000355.1 GCA_030045175.1 Streptosporangiaceae bacterium
CGCAATAGAAAAGGTGCGGCGATCTGGCCAGCTTGCGACCGTGAGGGAGCGGCCGAGCGGCCAGCCGGCCAGGGCTGATCCTCGCTAGATGTGCGGCACCAGGAGATGGACGGTGAGCAACCATGGGCTCTGCACCTATAGACGAAGTCGAGTCCGCCTTGGCGGCCTTTCCCGGCGTGGGCGGCGTCGCCGTCACCGAGCATGACAGCGACGACGGCGATCACTACTTCATCGGGTACGTGGCGCCGAAGGGCGCCGGCCTGGACGTCACCGAGCTGCACGCCTACACCAGGAAGGCACTTCCGGCCGCCAAGACGCCGACGGCCATAGTGGTGGTGGACGAGATCCCGGTGACCACGGCGGGAGCGGTCGACCTAGCGGCGCTCCCGGAACCCGAGCTTGACGGCCTGCTGCCCTACCGGGCACCGGCCACCGCCAGGCAAGAGCTCTTGTGCGAGCTGTTCGCCGAGGTGCTCGGCGTGGTCAGGTGCGGCCTGGACAACGACTTCTTCGACCTCGGCGGCCGCTCGGTGGAGGCGATGATACTGGCCGGGCGCATCAGCACAGCCATCGGCGTCCGGACGTCGATGGCTGACCTGTTCAAGGCGCCCACTGCTGACGAGATGGATCGCAGGCTCGACCTCAAGGCTGACGCGCGAAAGTAACCGGGCGAAGGGACGGGCGGCGATGACGCAATCCTCACTCGAACTGGACCAGGAATCGAAGCGGTACCCGCTGTCTTTCACGCAGGAGTGGTTCTGTGCCCTCGACCAGGGTGACGCGGGCGGGGCGTTCGGCCTGCGGTTCATCCTGGTCTGCCCGATCCGCATCACAGGCAAGGTGGATCTGACGGTGCTCCAGGGCGCGCTCGACGACGTGGTCGCCCGCCATGAGCTGCTCCGCACCATCGTGATAAGGGACGCCGATCCGCCTTACCAGCTCGTGCGCCCGCCGTGCCCGGTGCCGCTGGAGGTCAAGGACCTGCCGGTCAACGGCAAGTCCAGGGACATGGTCGCCCAGGAGCTGATCGTCGAGGCCGAGGCGGGCACGATGAGCGCGCGCGAGGTGCCGTTGCTCAGGGCCACGCTGCATCGGTTCGATGACAGGGACGGCGTCTTGTTCCTGACCGTTCATCACTCGGTATCGGATGGCTGGTCGGTACAGGTGATCATGCGCGACCTTGGGGCCTTCTACGCGGCCAGGTCCAGCGGCATCCCGGCGAAGCTGCCACCGGTCCGGCAATACCGCGAGTACTCGGAATGGCAGAAGGCCACCGCCGCCAACCCGGCCGATGACGGACGGCCAGCATACTGGCTGGAGAAGCTGCGCGGCGCGCGTGAATTCACGATGCCGAACGACCGGCCGCACCCGGAGACGTATTCCAGGCCCTACTCGCTGCACACGCGCGTCATCGGCGCCGACGTCATCTCGGCGGCCTCCGCCCTGGCCACGGCCAGCCGCTGCTCACTGTTCACGGTCCTGCTCTCGGCCTTCTATGTCCTGGCTCACCAGGTCACCGGGGCCACCGACCTGGCGATCCGGTCGTTCACCGCCGGGCGTGACGAGCCGCAGTTCCACGACACGACGGGACTGTTCATTAACCTGGTGCCCTTCCGTACCGAGCTGAGCGACTGCGCGAGCTTCCGCGACATCGTCGCGCGCACGAAGGAAACTTTCATCGACGCCATCGCGAACGAACTCCCGGTGGGCGTGATCGAGGAGGCGATCCCTGAGTTCATAAAATCCCGCGAGAACCTGCGCACGTCGCAATTCATCGTCACGAACTTCGAATCGCAGTTCGGCGAGCTCACACTCCCCATCGCCGAGGGCGCCCACGAGATACAGGAACGCGTGCTGCAAGAGCCCGAGCATGCCGATGTCCCGAGCGGCATGGTATGGAACCTGGATGTGATGCCGTCCGGCGAGCTAGGCAATGGCGTGCTGTTCAATCGCGACGAGTTCGACGAGAACACCGTGGCGGGTCTGGCAGCCGACCTGAGGCGAATCCTGACCGGCGCCGTCGGCGATCCCGACCGAGACTGGAGGGCACTCTGATCGCGCGATCAGGCACTCGCAGCCATCGCCCGCTCAGCCACAACCCGCACCCGCCCATGGCCGTGCCCCCGCACCGGACACCGCTCGAGGGCACGACCTGGAGCGTGTGGCGGGACGTCGCCCTGCGAAGCACGGGGTTCCCCGCGGACATGCTGCTCGCCATCTGCGACGACGCGCTGGCTCGCAGCGCGGACCTCGACGGGCAGCCGGAAGGCGGCGAGCTCGCGTACGGCGCTGCTTACGCAGGTGCCGCCAGGAGGCTGTCAAGCGCGATCGCCGGCATCGCCGCGGATGCCGGCTTCCGTGAGGCCGTGACCTGGCAGAACCCCGGGCTGGCCGAGAGAGTGCTCGACAGCGACCTGGACGGGCAGCGGCGGTCCAAGTACCGCAACCGCGAGATCGTGATCGCGAGCTATCTCCAGCGGTACTGCCTGAAGAACGACACCATCGGGTTCTTCGGGCCGGTCGGCTGGGCGCGCGTCACGCCCGCCGTGGCAGGTCTGGACGTCGTGCCTGGAGAGCGCCTGCTGGCGCGGCGCACCACCCACTTCGAGGTCTGGGCCATCGACAAGGTCGCCGAGGCCATCGCCAGGCAAGGGCGAGTACTCGGCTGGCTGCGGCCACGGCGGAACCCGGCGGCGTACATCGCAGGGAACGTGCTGCATCGCCCGCACGGCCGGCCGGTCACGCTCACCGACGCCGAGCTGCGGATCACCGAGGCTTGCGATGGCAACAGCACCATCAGCGAGATTCTGGCCATGGTGCAGGCCCGGGGGGACACAGTGTCACCAGGGGACACCCCGGGCAACGATGGCCAAGAACCCCCCGCTGGCGCGTCCGAGGGCCGCGCGCTGCTGACCCGGCTGGCCAGGCTCGGCGTGCTGCGGCTTGACCTGGAAGGGCCGGTGCACGCCTGGCCGGAACGACTGCTCAGGGACAGGCTCGAGCAGATCGCCGACCCGGCCGCCCGCGCGGCGGCGCTTGCGCCACTCGAGCGCATGACCAAGGCGAGGGACGCGGTCGCGGCCACGGCAGGCGACGCCGCCAGGCTGAAGCAGGCCCTGACGGGCCTGGACGAGGCGTTCGAAGACGTCACAGGGTCGCCAGCCACCCGCAGGGCAGGAGCGACCTACGCCGGGCGGACCCTGGTTTACACAGACGCCGTCAGGGACGTCCGGGTCACGCTCGGCGCGCCGGTGACGCAGGCGCTGGCCCGGCCGCTCGGGCTCGTGCTTGACAGCGCTCGCTGGCTGGTGAACGAGATCACCGCTGAGTACCGCAAGCTCTTCCTCGATCTGGTTAGCCAGGAAAGCGCCCGCACGGGCGCCGCCGCCGTGCCGCTGTCGCGATTGCTTACCCTCGCCTCGCCCCACGTGGTCACCGCTACCCAGCGAACGCTGACCGAGATCGCGGCCGCGCGCGTGGCCGAGTTTCAGCGACGCTGGCAGGCGGTGCTCGACGTGCCACCGTCGGTACCCAGGCACCAGGTGCGCGCCGAAGCCATCGCTGCCCGGGTCGCCGAGTCATTTCCTGCGCGGCCGGTCGCATGGAACTCCGCCAAGCAGCACTCTCCGGACATCATGATCGCGGCGACATCGCCTGACGCCGTGCGCCGGGGAGACTTCCTGCTTGTCCTCGGTGAATTGCACCTGGCGAACAACACGCTAGAGGGCAGGTGCTTCGCGGAGCAGCATCCCGACCCTGCCACGCTCATCGCCGCAGAAGGCGCTGATCACAACGCGCGGCGGGTCGCCGTCATCCCGGCCAAGGACGCGCAGGTGGTCACCTCCCGCACGAGCCCGCCGTCGGTTCTGCTGCCGGCCGATCAGGTCTACTGGTCCGCCGCGCTCAACGCCGCGACCGATCCTCAGCCGCCGGCCACGGTCATGTCGGCCGCCGAGCTACTCGTCCGCCGCGAGGGCGACGACCTGGTGGTCAAGCGCGCGTCGTCGGGCACCGAACTGGATTTCTTCGAGGTCATCGGCGATGTGCTGAGCGGCGTTGTCTGCAACGCGTTCCAGCCGATCACGTCGGCTGCCCACGAGCCGCGCATAACGATCGACCGGCTCGTCCTGAGCAGGGAGCGCTGGGCAATCGAGGTCAGAAGGTCGCAGTGGGCCTTCGTCAAGGATGAGCAGATCCGTTACCTCCAGGCGCGGCAGTGGCGGGCGAAACACAACCTGCCGGAACGCGCGTTCTTCCGCGTGCCGGTCGAGGAAAAGCCCGTCGCGGTGGACTTCAGGAGCATAGTCCTGGTCAATCTGTTCGCCAAGCTCATACGGCAGACAAAGGCTGACGGATTCGCCAGCTATACCGTCACGGAAATGCTTCCAGATGTAGATCAGCTGTGGCTTCCTGACAGCGCGGGGCGACGTTATAGCTCGGAATTCAGGTTCGTCGCGGTGGATGGCATTGGCAATACCGAAGGTGCGTCCGCGCCTGGCCAGCTGCCAGAATGACGACTACCCCGCCAACGCAGGGGCCGTGATCACCCAGTCGTAGCCGTTGACCTGCCCGTAGGGAGAAGAGCATGCCAACCATCCGCGGTGCGCTGCGCAGCGTCGTGATGTCGCCGGCCCTGGCTGAGGTGACGTTCGCCAAGCGCGGGTTTCCGGCCGAGCCGTCTGCGGCGACAGAAAAGCTTGAGGCCGTGCCCCAGTCGGTGATCTGCGGTTTCGAATGGGGCATCGAGGCCAGGACTCAGTGGGAGGTGGAGCGAAGGCTGAGCATGGTCGACCCTGAGTTGCGCGGCTTCGCTTATGAGGGCGCCACGATGGCCTACACCATCCTCGACACGATGGGCCGGGGCCACCGCACCCGCGACCTGCTGCTCGGGCCCGGGCGACCGCATATCTTCCTTGCCTACATCGGGATGGGCTTCGCGATGGCCCGGCTGCCCAGGCCGGTATGGAAGAAGGTGCTTCCCGACCTGACCGGGGTCGAGTTCCACCCGACCATGAGCTGGCTCGTCGTCGACGGATACGGGTTCGACCGGGCCTACTTCGACACCAAGCGCTGGGTGACCGCGCAGCATACGCCTGCTCCGTACCCGTGGGATGGCTCGCCTGACTACTTCCTGCGCGCCGTCGACCAGGGCATCGGCCGGGCGCTGTGGTTCATCTGCGGCGCGAATGTTCCAGGCGTGGTTGCCGCGGTGGGGCGATTCGCCAGCCACCGGCATCCTGACCTGTGGAGCGGCGTAGGGCTCGCGGCGGCGTTCGCGGGTGGCGCCGGGGCCGACGGGCTGGCCGCGCTGCGCCGTGAGGCTGGCGAGCACTGGACCGAGCTCGCGCTCGGGAGCGTGTTCGCGATCAAGGCGCGGACCTATTCCGGCTTCCTGCCAGACCACACCGAGCTGGCCGGCTCGGCTCTGGCGGACCTGTCGGCGCAGGCGGCAGTCGAGCTGGCCGACAGCACCAAGCCGGACGACGAGCACGGCGGCGTCCCCGCCTACGAGGTGTGGCGGCAGAACATCCGCGCTCGCCTCGCGGCGCGGTAACCAGCCTTTCCAGGCTGGCAGCCCCTGCCTAGCCGGCGCCGCCCGTAGCCAGCCAGCGCCGCCGCAGCCAGCCAGCACCGCCGCAGCCAGCCAGCACCGCCGCAGCCAGCCGACGCCACGGCACAGTCCCGCCGAGCACGCCCGGTTCATCACTATCGCCCCCTTCGTCCCCGCCCGCCGCGCCGCCGCCCACCTGGTCAATGTGCCATCCACCCGGCCACACCGGACCGATCCGCCATTCATCTGGCCAGAACGATCATGATCGGTGACGTGAGGTAACCAAGTGACCCATGGGACGAGATCTCGTCCGGCCAGGTCCCTGCCCGGCCGACTGCCGTGGCGCCGACGCCCTAAATGCCCGCCTTGCCCTGCCTGACGGGACGTGGCCGACCGCACCGCGAGGCTGGCGGAAGCCATGGAACAGGGTCAGCGACTCGCGCCGCTGACCCGCCTGCGATACGAATCGATGATGTCATCCGCCGGCATCCTACCTCTACTGGTATATTTTTCGAAAAAACTTTCTACAATGGCAACGGTATGCTTGGGGGTGTTTTCGCGGCTCAGGCAGGCTAGCGCGGCTTCAAAGCACCGTGCCGCCGCCTTGCGGAAGAGCGGATTCGCCACTCCGTCCCTGGCCGCGGTTGCCCACGTGCTGATGTCGGAGCGAGCCGCCTGCTCGCTCAGCTCCGTCGCCGCCTCAAGCGCGCGCTCCTGGGCTGCCGCATCATCGAGTAGGGCCGCGGCGACGGCGACGGGCACGATCCAGTTGTCCGCGCACTGCGTGTCGATCATCCGCAGCTCGAGGTGGCCGCGTGGCCGCACTGGCGGGAAGAGCGTCGTCAGGTGGTACGCCAGGTCGCCGAGAGTCGGCCGGCGAGGCGTGCCGCTCGCTATCCACTGCCGGAACGTCAGCCCGTGCGGCGCGGTCCAGGGCAGGCCGCTCGCTTGCCTGATGCAGA
>JASIBM010000049.1 GCA_030045175.1 Streptosporangiaceae bacterium
GGCACCGAGTCGCGCCTGGCCACCATCGTCGCCTTGCTCCGTCAGATGGTCGTCGGCACCGAGACGAACCCGCAGGCCAGGCTCGACGAGCTGCGCAAGCGCCGCGCCGAGCTCGACGAGCAGATCGCGCGCGTGCAGGCGGGGGAGATCGACGTGCTCGACCCGGCCGCGGTGCGGGACAGGTACCAGCAGTTCGAGGCGACCGCCAGGGAGCTGCTGTCGGATTTCCGCGAGGTCGAGGAGAACTTCCGCCACCTCGACCGCAGGCTGCGCGAGCGAATCGCGGGCTGGACGGGCTCCAAGGGCGAGCTGCTCGACGACATGCTGGGCAGCCGCGATGCCATCGCAGAGTCCGACCAGGGCAAGAGCTTCCAGGCGTTCTACGACTTCCTGCTGTCGGCCGCCAGGCAGGAGGAGCTGACCGACCTGCTGGCCAAGGTGCACAAGCTCGACGCCATCGCGGGCGCGGCCGGCCAGCCGGGTACGGCCGGCCAGCTGGGCATCGCCGATCATCGAATGCGCCGCGTCCACCACGACTGGCTCGACGCGGGCGAGCGGACCCAGGCGACCGTGCGCCTGCTTTCCGAGCAGCTCCGCAGGTTCCTTGACGACCAGGTCTGGTTCGAGAACCGCCGGGTCATCGACGTCTTGCGCAGCATCGAGTCGACCGCGCTCAGCCTGCGGGAGAACGGCCAGGCCGGGCTCACCAGCCAGATCGACGCCACCGCCCCGGCGGTGATGCTGCCGATGGAGCGCCCGCTTTACGCGCCGCGGCAGCGCTCCGCGATCGACAGCGCTGGCGTCGAGGCCGGCGACGACGCGCTCGACCCGACGCTGCTGCTCGAGCAGGTCTACGTCGACCCGGCCCGCCTGTCGCTCGCCGTCCGGCGCTCGCTGCTGCGGCGCTCGCAGGTCGGCCTCGTCGAGTTGCTGGCCGCCGAGCCGCTCCGCCAGGGCCTGGCCGAGCTTGTCACCTACCTGGCACTGAACGACGCCGCCTTCCGCGTGGTCTTCGACGAGACCGCGCGCGACGAGCTGACCTGGACCGAGGACGACGGACGCCGCCGGTCGGCGACGCTGCCACGGGTCACGTTCGCCCGGCTCGCCGCTAGCTCGAAGGTCCACAGCGAGAACGGGGCACTTTCATGACTGCCAGCCCCACGACGGCCAGTGCTGCCACGGAGCTTGACCTGCCCATCGCCGTGACGGCGCTCATGAAGGGCGTCGTGTACCGCGACACCCACGAGGCGGCCTGGCGTCACCTGCTCGGCCTGCGGCCGCAGGTGCAGGACTACGTGGCGGTGATGGGCCTGACCGTGGTGATCGACGAGGCTGAGGGCTACGCGTTCCTGCGGCAGCACGAGGACGCCGAGGCGGACGACGGACAGCCCCCGCTGCCCAGGCTGATCCCGCGCCGGTCGCTGTCCTTCCACGTGAGCCTGCTGCTCGCGCTGCTGCGCAAGAAGCTTGCTGAGTTCGACGCCAGCGATTCCGACACCCGCCTGATCCTGACCAGGGCGCAGATCATCGACCTGGTCAGGCTGTTCTTGCCGTCGAGCAGCAACGAGGCCAGGCTGGTCGACCAGATCGACGCCTACATCAAGAAGGTCGTCGAGCTCGGCTTCCTGCGGCCGGTCAAGGACTCGGGGTCGGCGTACGAGGTGCGCCGGATCCTGAAGGCGTTCGTGGACGGCCAGTGGCTGGCCGGCTTCGACCAGCGGCTGAGGGAGTACGCGGGCTCGCTCGCCGAGGGCGACGCCGACCAGGCAGCCGAGGAGGCGCAGGAGTGACCGACAGCCTGTTCAGCACGGCCGACCTGCAAGAGCTTGACGCCGGGTCGATCAGCGGCTTCCGGCTTGACCGGCTCGAGGTGCGCAACTGGGGCACGTTCGACAAGAAGGCATGGACGTTCCAGGCCGGGTGCCGCAACGGCTTGCTCACCGGCGACATCGGCTCGGGCAAGTCCACGATCGTGGACGCGATGACCACGCTGCTGCTGCCCGCGAACAAGATCTCCTACAACAAGGCGGCCGGAGCCGAGACCAGGGAGCGCAGCCTTCGCTCCTACGTGCTTGGCTATTACAAGTCCGAGCGCAACGAGACCACGGGCACCTCCAGGCCGGTACCGCTGCGCGACACGACGTCGTATTCGGTCATCCTGGCCGTGTTCGCCAACCGGGGCTACCGCGCCACGGTCACGCTGGCGCAGGTGTTCTGGTTCAAGGATGCCCACGCCGGGCAGCCAGAGCGGTTCTTCGTCACGGCCGATCGCGACCTGTCGATCGTCGGTGACTTCAGCGAGTTCGGTACCGAGATCGCCGGGCTGCGCAAGCGGCTGCGCGCCGCTCCAGGGGTCCGTACCCACGACCATTTTCCCGACTACGGCAAGGACTTCCGGCGGCGCCTCGGCATCGAGTCCGAACAGGCGATGGAGCTGTTCCACCAGACCGTGTCGATGAAGTCGGTGGGCGACCTCAACGACTTCGTGCGCGACCACATGCTCGAGCCGTTCGACGCGGCGGCCAGGACCAAGGAGATCGTCGATCACTTCGAGGCCCTGACGAAGGCGCACGAGGCCGTCAAGCGGGCGCAGGCCCAGCTCGCCGCGCTTGAGCCGCTGCTCGCTGACTGCGACGGCCACGACAAGATCAGCGCGGCGATCGACTCGTTGCGCGCGCAGCGGTCCGCGCTCGCCTACTTCTTCGCCGAGCGCAAGGCCGGCCTGATCGAGCGGCAGATCGAAACGGCGCAGGCCGGGCACGCGGCGGCGCGGGCCGAGCTTGACCGGCTCACCGGCGTGCTCAGGCGGCTACGCGAGGAGCAGACCAGCCTGACCGTCGAGCTCGCGGGCCACGGCGGCAACCGGCTGGTCGAGATCGAGGCCCAGATCGAGCGGGACGGCGAGACCTGCGAGCAGCGCAGGACCAGGGCGCGGAGCTTCGGTGAGCTGCTCGCGAGGGCCGGGCTCGACCGGGTCGAGACGGCCGAGCAGTTCGCGGCGCGCCGCCGCGAGATCGAGGGCGCGCGGGTAGGGGCGCGGCAGGCCCTGACCGACGGGCAGCGTGCCCTGGACAAGGTCGCCGTCGAGCTCAACGCGGCCAGGCAGCAGGCGGACGAGGTCAACGCCGAGATGCGGAGCCTGGGAACCCGCAAGAACAACATCCCCAAGGCCAGCCTGGACCTGCGCGACTGGCTCTGCGCCGAGCTCGGCGTCGCCGAGGCTAGGCTGCCGTTCGCCGGGGAGCTGATCGGCGTCCGGGCCGGGGAGCTTGACTGGGAGGGGGCGGCCGAGCGGCTGCTGCGCAGCCTCGCGCTGTCGGTGCTGGTGCCAGATGAGCACTACGCGGCGGTGTCGGACTGGATCAACGAGCACCATCTCGGCGCGCGCCTGGTGTACTACCGGGTGCCCGTGGGGCCGGCCTCTCGTGGCGCGGTACCCGCGCCCAGGGACGCCGGCGGGCTGGCGTCCGCCACGTCGCTGTTCGCCAAGCTCGAGATCAAGGACAGCGAGTTCTACGAGTGGCTGGAGCGCGAGCTCACGCGCCGGGCTGGCCTGGAGTGCGTGGACACGATGGCCCAGTTCCGCAGGGAGTATCGGGCGATCACCAGGGCCGGCCAGATCAAGGGTGCCGGCGGCCGGCATGAGAAGGACGACCGTCATCGGATCGATGACCGAAGCCATTACGTGCTCGGCTGGAGCAACAAGCGCAAGATCGACGCGCTGGTGGCCCGCGCGACCGCGATCCAGGCCAGGCTCACCGAGCTGACCGGGCTGCAGGCCGGGCACCGCGCGGCGGTGGACGCGGCCATCGACCGCGGGCAGGTGCTGACCGCGCTCGAGCAGACCAGGCAGTTCACCGAGATCGACTGGCAGAGCCTGGTCAACAGCATCGAGGAGGTCAAGGCCGAGCGCCGTCAGCTCGAGCGAGCATCCGCCGAGCTCGGCAGGCTGAACGCCAAGCTCACTTCCGTCAAGGACCAGATCGCCGCGGCCGAGACCGAGCAAGGCGAGGTCAGCCTGCGGATCGGGGCGATCGGCAGCGAGGTCGCCGCCGCGCAGCGCGGCCTGGACGAGGCCAGGGCCACGCTCGCCCAGCCAGGCTGTGAGCCTGCCCGCGCCAGCTTCGCCGCGATCGGCGCGCTGCTGGCCAAGCCGCCGCTCAGCGACCTGCCGGCTGGCACGCCCGCCGCCTGCGACAAGGCCGAGGCCAGCGCTGGCGACCACATCATCGCGATGATCGACCGGCGGGCCGCCAGGCGCGCCGCGGCCGCGAGCCGGATCGTGGCCGCGATGGGCGAGTTCCGCAGGCAGTACCCGAACGAGACCAGGGACTTCGACGACTCGGTGGAGTCCGCGAGCGGCTACCGTGAGCTGCACGGGCGCCTGGTCACCGACGACCTGCCCAGGTTCCAGGCCAGGTTCAAGGAGTACCTGAACACCAACACGATCCGCGACATCGCGGGCTTCCAGTCTCAGCTCACCATGCAGGCCGACCTGATCAGGGACCGGGTCGACACGATCAACGCCTCGCTCGTCGGCGTCGATTACAACCCGGGCCGCTACATCAGGCTCGTGGCTGAGCGCACGACGAACGTCGAGGTGCGCGACTTCATCGGGGACCTGCGCGCCTGCACCGAGGACTCGCTCGCGCCTGACGCGTCCGACAGCTACTCGGAGCACAAGTTCGCCCAGGTCAGCCGCATCATCGAGCGGTTCAAGGGCCGGCCGACGCTGACCGAGGCGGACAAGGCGTGGACCAGGCGGGTCACCGACGTGCGGAACTGGTTCACCTTCTCGGCGTCTGAGCGCTACCGGGACGGCGACGGGGAGTACGAGAACTACACCGACTCCGGCGGCAAGTCGGGCGGTCAGAAGGAGAAGCTCGCCTACACGATCCTGGCCGCCTCGCTGGCCTACCAGTTCAAGCTCGAGTGGGGAGCCGAGCGGTCCAAGACGTTCAGGTTCGTGGTCATCGACGAGGCGTTCGGGCGCGGGTCGGACGAGTCGACCAGGTTCGCGCTCGCGTTGTTCCGCCGCCTCGGGCTGCAACTGCTGATCGTCACGCCATTGCAGAAGATTCACGTGATCGAGCCGTACGTGTCGGCGGTCGGCTTCGTCGACAACCCCGACCACAACTACTCCAGGCTGCAGACCCT
>JASIBM010000356.1 GCA_030045175.1 Streptosporangiaceae bacterium
GCCCGCCTGATGTCCCAGGCCCTCCGCAAGATCGCCGGCGCCCTGAACCAGACAAAGACGACAGCTATCTTTATAAACCAACTTAGGGAAAAAATAGGTGTGATGTTCGGATGCGCATCCTGGTATACATATGTCACTCTCGCGGACGGAACCAGGGAGCGCATCGGCAAGATCGTAAATCAGAAAATGGATGTCGAGGTTCTCTCGTACGACCCTGAACTCGGACAGCTCGTTCCTAGGAGAGTCGTAAACTGGTTTAACAACGGACGCGCCGATGAGTTTCTGCATTTCCGCGTCGAGCGATCCGGTAGTGGCGCGGGGCGCGGTCGTGCCGCCCTGGATCTCACTCGCAATCACCTGATCAGGACTCCGGGGGGGTGGCGTGAAGCAGGTGAGCTACGAGTCGGCGACCGGGTCATGCTGGCGCAGCCGCACTACCTCGGCGAGACGCAGTGGCAAGTGATCCTGGGTTCGATCATGGGTGACGGTAATTTGTCGAGACCGGTGCGAACGACCGATAGCAGCGCCCGCTTCCGTATGGGTCATGGCGCAAAGCAAGCAGGGTACCTGGACTGGAAGGTATCTATGCTCGCAAACATCCCGCACGCGCGGACCACAAACGCCAAGGGAGCACTATTCGCGGACTTCACTCCGCTCTCGGAACTCGGTGAACTGCGAGAAATTGTCTATCAGGGGGATGGCAAGAGGCACCTTACCTGGGAGTACCTCAAGAAACTAACGCCGCTGGCGCTAGCTATTTGGTACATGGACGATGGCGCATTCACTGTGCGATCCAAAGGTGTCCAGGAGCGCACCAGAGGCGGGAGTGGCAGGGCGGAGATCTGCGTGGAAGCAATGAGCCCTGGTTCGCGTGACCGGCTCCTGCATTATCTGCGAGACACCCATGGGCTGGATGTCAAGCTCACCGTAAGGGGTGTACGGAAGATCTCGGTGCTGCAGTTCAGCACGGCCGCCACTGAGAAGTTCCAGAAGATCATCGCTCCATACGTCCATCCATCGATGGAGTACAAGCTCCTGCCTAGGTTCCGCGGGCAGTTCACGGTCGAGCCAGAGTTCGTCGAGCCAGTCATCCAGCCGGTGTCGGCAAAGATCCTCGAGATCGGCACGAGGACCGGATATGAGATCATGAGCCGCTACGACATCGAAGTCGAAGGATCTCATAACTACCTAGCTGACGGCGTGATCGTGCACAACAGTCCGGAAACGACTACTGGTGGTAAGGCGCTGAAGTTTTACGCGTCTATTCGGCTAGATATCCGGCGGATCGAAACGCTGAAAGATGGTACCGATGCGGTGGGCAGCCGCACTAAAGTTAAAGTCGTAAAGAATAAGTGCAGCCCGCCTTTCAAAATCGCGGAATTCGATATTCTATACGGAATTGGGATTAGCCGCGAAGGCAGCCTGATTGACCTCGGAGTGGAGCAGTCGATCGTGCGCAAGTCTGGCGCCTGGTACACCTATGAGGGCGACCAGCTCGGGCAGGGCAAGGAGAACGCGCGGAACTACCTGCGCGAGAACCCGGACCTGGCGAACGAGATCGAGAAGAAGATCAAGGAAAAGCTCGGCGTGGGGTCGCGGCCTGACGCTGACGCCGCTTCGTCGCCTGCGCCAGCTGGGGCCGGACGGCCATCCCTTGAGGTGCTGCCGGGGCAGGGCGGTGCCAGGTAGCCGGGAAGCTGGTGGCGGCGAGCCGGGCGACGAGCCCGCCGACCCGGAGGCCGTCGCCAGGCTGATCTGCCTGCGGTTGCTGACAGCGGCGCCGCGAACCAGGGCACAGCTCGCCGTGGAGTTGCGTCGCCGGCGGGTCCCCGAGGACGCGGCGACCGCCGTGCTCAGCAGGTTCGCCGAGGTAGGGCTCATCAACGACGCGATGTTCGCCAGCGCCTGGGTCGAGTCGCGGCATCACGGCCGCGGCCTGGCCCGGCGGGCGCTGGCAGCCGAGCTCGGCCGGCGCGGCGTGCAGAGCGCCGACATCCAGGCCGCGGTCGCCAGGCTGAGCCCGGAGACGGAGGCAGCCACCGCCAGGGAGCTAGTCGAACGGAAGCTCGCGAGCACGCGCGGCCAGCCGCCTCGGGCTCAGGCCACGAAGCTGGTCGGGATGCTGGCCAGGAAGGGGTATCCCGCTGGCATTGCCTACCGCGTGGTGCGCGAAGCGCTCGAGCGGGCTGGTCAGGATGACTCCATGCTCGCTGGGCTCGACGAGGACGATGAGTTCGAGCCCGCAGCAGCCGATGACGAGCCGTAGGCGAGTTCGTTCCTGTCCATGCCTGATGGTCGCCGAAGGTCCTGGGCTGGCCGCAAAAGGATCGCCAGGTGGCCGCGAGCGCGCCAGGCCTGGCCCCGGCCACGCCCGGCTCCGACCAGGCCTGTCTCACCGGTCAGCCGAACCCTTGACCGGCCGGTCAGTCTCCGCTTAGCCTCACGGACAGTGAGGATAACGCCGCGCGAGCGGATTGAATGAGCAACAAACGGGATTGATCAGCAGCTGGGCGCCACTGGTCATAAGGTCGATGGCGCCTCCCAGGCCAGATCGGCAGGGGCCAGGAAGCGATTGGCCAGTGCGACTGATATCGGCGTGTAGCACGGAAGGGAAGCGACGACGTGTTGGGCGCGGCCCGCAGGCTCGGCGGGCGGCGCCAGGCAGCGGCATGACATGCCTGGAAGTCGGCATGCCTTGCCGGGAAAGGAACGTCCCGGGCGGGCGCTAACCTCGCTGCGGCCAGGCTCCGGGTACCTGACAGAGGGTGCCCTGAGCCCAGGAGCGGGAAGGGGTGCGCTGGTGGGAAATATCCTCACGCTGATCCTATTGATCGGCGTCGCCGTTCTCGCCCTGCTCGCGGCGGCTGTGGTGATGATCATCATGATCCGCACCACTGGTGGCTGGCGGTCGATGCTCGCGAACGCCAGGATCGGCGGCACCGGCACCGGCACCGGCAACGCGAGCAGCGGGCGCAAGGGGACTTCGGGGGCAGCAGGTGCCGGCGCCGCGGATGTCGCGGGCGCGGAAGCCGGCCCGCCGCAGCCTGCCACCACTGTTAACGCCGAGGTCAGGCAGCTGCGCAGTGACCTGGAGCGGCGCGAGGCGCGCATCGCCGAGCGAGAGCAACGCGTCGATGGCGAGATTCGCAGGCTGGACCGGGTCACTGTGGAGATCGAGCAGGCGCGCCGCGACCTTGAGGCTAAGCAGGCCGAGCTCGATCAGCTCGACGTGAGGCACCGGGAGGCACTCGAGCGGGTGGCAGGCCTCACGGCGGACCAGGCGAAGGCCGAGCTCGTGGCCGCGATCGAGAACCAGGCGAAGCGTGAGGCGGCCGTGACGGTCCGGGATATCGAGAGCGAGGCCAAGAAGGAAGGCCAGCGGCGGGCCAGGAAGATCGTCACGCTAGCGATCCAGCGGGTCGCAAGCGAGCAGACGAGCGAGTCGGTGGTCTCGGTGCTGCACCTGCCGGCCGACGAGATGAAAGGCCGGATCATCGGCCGCGAGGGCAGGAACATTCGCGCCTTCGAGACCGTGACCGGCGTCAACTTGATCATTGACGACACTCCCGAGGCCGTGCTGCTCTCGTGCTTCGACCCGGTCCGGCGCGAGATCGGCAGGCTGACCCTGGAGCGGCTGGTCGCCGACGGCCGGATTCACCCGCAGCGGATCGAGGAAGCCCACGAGCAGAGCAAGGTCGTGATCGAGGAGTTGTGCATCAGGGCGGGCGAGGACGCGCTGATCGAGGTCGGCATCACGGACATGCACCCCGAGCTGACCTACCTGCTTGGCCAGCTCAGGTACCGGACCTCGTACGGCCAGAACGTGCTGAAGCACCTGATCGAGTCCGCGCACATAGCCGGGATGATGGCCAGCGAGCTTGGCCTCGACCCAGCTCTGATGAAGCGCGGTACCTTGCTGCACGACATCGGCAAGGCGCTTACGCATGAGGTGCAGGGCAGTCATGCGCTGATCGGCGCAGAGATCGCCAGGCGATACGGCGAGAACGAGGACGTGGTCCACGCGATCGAAGCGCACCACAACGAGGTCGAGGTCAAGACCGTGGAGGCGGTGCTGACCCAGGCGGCCGACTCGATCAGCGGAGGGCGACCCGGCGCGCGCCGGGAGTCGCTGGAGGCGTACGTGCGGCGGCTGCAGCGGCTCGAGCAGATCGCGCAATCCCAGCCCGGCGTGGACAAGGTGTTCGCGATGCAGGCGGGCCGCGAGATCCGGGTGATGGTCAAGCCGGAGTCGGTGGACGACCTCGGCGCTCAGGTTATCGCCAGGGACGTGGCCAGGCAGGTGCAGGACGAGCTGACCTATCCTGGCCGCATCCGGGTCACCGTGATCAGGGAGTCGCGGGCCACCGAGTTTGCCCGCTAGCCGCGGCAAGACAGGAACTTTCGGCTGAGGACTCAGCAACGGCGGCTGGAAGGCGTCTTATATACATGCCGCTACCAAGCCCTGACGTCACAGACCATCAGCGGGCCGAAGCCGACGATTTCGTCAGTTACCTGTTCCGGGCCCACGGCCCGGCTCTGCTCCGCTTGGCGTTGCTGCTCATCGGCGATCAGCCGAGCGCCGAGGACGTCGTGCAGGAGGCGTTCATCGGACTGCACCGGGCGCGGCTGCGGAACCAGGACAAGGCCCTGCCCTACCTTCGCGTCGCTGTCGTCAATGGCTGCCGGTCTGTGCACCGGGCGCGGCGCCGGGCGGCTGCCTTCAGCTCGCAGCATGAGCCGCCCGTCTGGTCGGCTGAAGCGGCCGCGATCGTGAACGAGGACCGGCGTGAGGTGCTCGCGGCGGTTGCCAGGCTGCCCGGCCGCCCGCGTGAGGTGCTGGCCCTGCGCTACTACCTGGGCCTGTCAGACACCGAGATCGCTGCGACGCTCGGCGTCAGCCGGGGAACCGTGTCGTCGACCGTCTCGCGCGCCCTTACCGCGCTGGCCCGCGACCTGAAGGAGGAACTGTGACCAGGCTCGAAGAGCGGCTGCGCGATGCTTACCAGGCCGCGGCCGGCACCGTGACGCGGGAGATGGACGCACCGGACCTCACCGGCGCCGGGCGCCTGGCCAGCCGGCCTCGCATCGGCTCCCGCGCGCCAGTGATCCGCATCGCCGCCCCGCTCGGGGTGGCCGCCGCCGTCGCGGCCATCGCGACGGCCATGTCACTGATCGCCCCCAGCGGGCCTGACCGTGAGCCCAGCCACCCGGCCGCATCGGCGCAGTGGGGACTTACCGCTGCGACCACAGTCGCGCAAGGGTACCCGGGCGGCAGGATTCCTGTCACCGCGCGGCCGGGTTACTACCTGGGCATCCAGTCGGCACCCCACGGGCCGACGGAGTTCGCGTTCACCGTCGGCGTGTACAGCGCGACCACCGGTCAGCGGACCGGCCAGCTCACGCTGCCCAGGTCCGACCTGTGGGTGCAGGCGGTGGCCAGTCTCGGCACTGGCGCCTACCTGGTGGCGGCGACCAGGGACTGGCCGCATTTCGGCTGCCGTTCCTGGCTCTACCAGTTCAGCCTGACCGCTGGCGGGCAGCCGACCGGGCTGAAGCCGTTCGTCGTGCCGCAGGTGCCCGGCTGGGCGAGCCAGCTAGGCGGCAGCGGGGACGGGCGGGTAGTGGTCCTGACCACGCTCACGTGCGGTCGCGGCCAGACGCAGTTCATGAGCGCCCATGATGACCGCGCCTTCGCGATCTCGGTACCGTCCGGCGTGACGACGACCTGGTCCCCGTGGCCCTCGCGCAGCAACCTGGTACCCGAGAACACCGTTTCGCCGGCAAGCTTGTCCGCCGATGGCCGCCTGCTCGCCTTCATCGCGATACACACGCCGACGCAAGATTTTGGCCTGAGCTACCAAGCCGCCTACGTGATGCTGACCGGCCACGTCAGCGGGCCGGCCGCGCGCAGGTACCGCCTCGTGCTTCCTCCCCAGGGCGGCACCGCGGCGGTCGCGTCCGCGCTGAGCCCGAACGGCCGGGTGACGTTCGTGATGACAGCACGGAGGTACGGCGGCCGTTGGCACGAGCTGATCGGGGCGTATGCCACGATGACGGGCAAGCTGATCACCGTGCTGGCGTCGGCGTCCGCACCATACATCGACGGGAACGGGTACCTGGTGCCTGATCCGTCCGGCAGGCACCTGCTCGTGCTGGGCTTCGGCAACGACAACACCGCCGTGCTCGACATCGCGACGCACCGGCTGTCCGTCCTGCACGTGCGTTATCGCTACCCGCCGCTCGGCGCCACCTGGTGACTCGCTAGCCGCCCGCGGCCACGTCAGAGAGCTTCAGCGTCGGAACGCCCGGCGGCCTGAATCCGAAGATCTGCCCGTAGAACGACAGCTCAGCTTCAAGCGCCGCCGCGATCGTCTCGGCCTTGCGGAACCCGTGCGACTCGCCCTCGAATGCGAGGTACGCGTGCCTGATGCCATGCTCGGCCAGATCGGCGGCGATGCTCTCGGCCTGGTCAGGCAGCACGACCGGATCATCGAGCCCTTGCAACAGCAGCACCGGGCACGTGTTGGCGTTCACGTGCCCAACCGGAGCTCGTTCGACGTAGACCGTGTCATAGCCGGGCAGCGGGCCGATCAGCCCGTCGAGGTACCTGGACTCGAAGTCATGCGTCTGCGCGGCGAAGCCGCGCAGGTCCGCGACGCCGTAGTAGGACGCCGCCGCGCTGAACACGGGATCGGTCACCGCGCCGGTGGTCACGGCGGCCAGCGCGGTCCACCCGCCGGCCGAGCCGCCGCGAATGCCAAGCTTGGCCGGGTCAGCGACGCCTCGCTTGGCCAGCGCCTTCGCGGCCGCCTTGGCGTCGGCGACGTCGACGACGCCCCACTCCCGGTTGAGGCGGCTGCGGTATAGCCTGCCGTAGCCGGTGGATCCGCCGTAGTTGACGTCGATGATGCCGATGCCGCGACTGGTGAAGTACGCCTTCTCCAGGCTGAGCCTTTCGGTGACATGTGAGGTCGGTCCGCCGTGCACCCATACGACGTAGGGCGGTGCCTGGTCGGCCGGCCCGGTGAACTCGGGGTTTGACGGCGGGTAGATAAGCGCGTGCACCACCCGGCCGTACGGCCCCTCGAGCTCGACGTGCTGGGGGAGCGGGAGGTATTCCGGGTCAGGCAGGCTGGCGGACTCAGACCGCAGGACCGTGAAATCCCCGTGCGCCGCGTCTATCCGGACGACCGAACTTGGCTCGCGCGGCGCGCCTCCGATGCCAGCGATGGTCATGCCGTCCGCGGACACCCCGTCCTGGAATACCGTGAACGGCACCACCAGGTCGGTCAGCTCCGACGTCTCAGGGTCGAGCAGCCCTATCCTGGCGCCGCCGCGCCCGTGCAGGACGACGAGCTTGCCGTCACCGAGCAGGGCGAAGGGCCTGGCGCCGAGTGACCAGAGCGGGCCGGCGAACTCCTCGTCGGCCGGGTACAGCGCCTGCGGCGGCTCGCCATGGATGCCGACCTGGTAGATGTTCCACCAGCCAGACCAGTCGGTCGCGACGTACAGGCTGGCGTTGTCCCGCCACAACGGGGCCAGCACGGACTCCCGGTTGGAGCCCTTGATCAGCCTGCTCTTGCCTGCCACGCCGCCGGCCATCGGCGCGATCCGCAACTCGGTGCCATCCCAGGGCATGTGCGGGTGGTTCCAGCAGACCCATGCGAGCCAGCGGCCATCGGGCGATGGCGTCGGGAAGGCGAAGAAGTCAAAGCCGGTCACCAGCTCGCGGATGGCGCCGGGATCGGCGCCGCCCGATCCGTCCAGCGGGACGGCGACGATGGCCCTGGTGACCTTCCCGTGCTGGTGTAGTTCCCGGACGCACCAGATCTCCCGCCGATCGGGGGAAAGGACAAAATCCGCATAACGCAGGGCCTTGGCCGCAAGCATCGTCCCCGGGCCGGCGTCGTGAGCACCGTCATCTGGCCGCGCGGCCGGGCCCACCACCGTGGTCGGATCCGGCGTGAGCGGCATCGGCTCGCCCGTGCCGTCGGCGACCTGCGAGCCGGCCAGGTACAGCCGCTGGTCATCGGCGTTGGCGAACACGATCGGCGGCGTGTCATCGACGGTGCTGGCCAGGGGGGCCGACCCCGATGGCTCAGAACCCCCGGCGCTGGCTGGTACTGGCAGGTAAGAGCGCCCGCCGTACTCATGGACCCGCGTCCGCGCGTTCCACGGGGGTGGCAGCAACACGGTCAGCGTGCCGTCCGCGTCGCAACGCACGACCGTGGTCCGCCCGCCTTCGGCGGGCCGGCCTTCCTGCCACCAGGTGCTGGCGCCGACCACGGTCGGAAAGGACAGCCTGGCCGACCCGCGCGCGATGTCGGCGGCACCGATCGGGGACGGCCATTCACCGTGGGTAACGGCACGGCGCGGTGGCGGCGAGTCGCCACCGGGCACGTCGGCGTCGCCCAGGCTCGGCTGATCGTGCCCCGCGCTGCGGGCGACCTGGTCGCCCGATGCCGTCTCGCCCCGGTCGGCCGGGTCCGTCGCCCCGGCAGTTTCGTTGGTCATCGCCGTCACGTTGTCCATACGCATATCGTGCCTCACGGGCCGGCGCCGGTTCATCGCGATGCCGGCAACCGGCCTGGCCTCAGCCCTGGTAGGCGTGCGTCGGCAGGCCCTTCACTCCCGCGGGGCAGGTGAACAGCGATCCCGCGCACCGGCCAGGGCCGGCGGCCGACGTTATGTAGAGCTGGTCGAGCTCGGGGCCGCCGAACGCGCAGCTCGTCACGTAGGCGGCCGGTACCCGGACGACGCCGATCAGCCGGCCAGTCCGGTCGTACCGCTGGATCACGCTGGCCCCCCACACGGCGACCCACACGCCGCCGTCCGAATCGACGGCCAGGCCGTCGGGCACCACGTCGCCCGAGCCGAGAACGGCGAACGGGCGCCGGTCACCGAGCTGCCCGGATCGCGGGTCATAGTCCATCACGTCGACCCGGTAGGCCAGGGAATCGATGTAGTACATCAGCCGGTCGTCTGGGCTCCAGCCGATGCCGTTGGAGATCCCGATGCCGGTGAAGACCTCGGTCACCGTGTGGTCGGCGTCAAGCCGGTACAGCGAGCCACGGCCAGGGCGCTCGTCGTTGTCCATGGTTCCCGCGTAGAACCGGCCAGCCTGATCGCAGCCGCCGTCGTTCATCCTGGTGCCCGGCAGGCCGGGAGCCGCCGCGAGCTCGGCGACCGCTCCGTTCGCCTGGTCCAGGGTCCAGAACCCATTGCCCGCCGCGACAAGCAGGCCGCCGCCGGCCCTGGGCACCACCGCGCCGACCGGCCTGCCGACGTCCCAGGATTCGTGCCGGCCGGACTCGTGGAGGCTGTGCACCCGGCCCGCCGGTATGTCCACCCAGTACAGGGAGTGGGTCGCGGCGTCCCAGCACGGCCCCTCGCCAAGCTCGGTGGCTGGCAGTGCCATCTGGCTCGGTTCGGTGATGATCAGATCGGCTGCGTGCTCGATCACGGTACCTCCCTGCGCGACGCGGCCGGTATCCGAGGGTGACAGGACGATCTCAGTCAGGCGGCGGCACTGTCAATGGTGCAAAGTTCTTGCGTCTACGCTAAAGACCATGGCGGGCGCCGACGGTCAGCGTACGTATGAGATCCGCACCTACGGGTGCCAGATGAACATGCATGACTCTGAGCGGCTGGCGGGCCTGCTAGAGGCCGCCGGGTATCGCGAGGCTGCCGACGCCGAGCCGGACGTGATCGTGTTCAACACCTGCGCCGTGCGCGAGAACGCCGACAACCGCCTCTACGGAAACCTCGGCCACCTGCTGCCGGTCAAGAACGCCCGGCCAGGGATGCAGATCGCGGTGGGCGGGTGCCTGGCGCAGAAGGATCAGTTCAAGATCACCGAACGGGCCCCGTGGGTCGACGTGGTGTTCGGCACGCACAACATCGGATCGCTGCCCGCGCTGCTTGACCGGGCCAGGATTCAGCAACGCGCGCAGGCGGAGTTCGCCGAGTCGCTCGAGCAGTTCCCCTCCGTGCTGCCAGCCCGGCGGGACTCCCCCTACTCTGCGTGGGTCGCGATCTCGGTCGGCTGTAACAACACCTGCACCTTCTGCATCGTGCCGAGCCTGCGCGGCCGTGAGGAAGACCGCAGGCCGGGTGACATCCTGGCCGAGGTCGATGCGCTCGTGCGCGACGGGGTGCTGGAGGTCACCCTGCTCGGCCAGAACGTCAACTCCTACGGCGTCGCGTTCGGCGACCGGCTCGCGTTCGGCAAGCTGCTGCGCTCCTGCGGCGAGATCGCCGGGCTGGAGCGGGTCAGGTTCACCTCGCCGCACCCCAGGGACTTCACCGACGACGTGATAGCCGCCATGGCGCAGACGCCGAACGTGATGCCGCAACTGCACATGCCGCTTCAGTCGGGATCAAACGCCGTGCTGCGGGCAATGCGCCGGGCCTACCGGCGCGACTCCTACCTGGCGATACTCGACAAGGTGCGGGCGGCCATCCCGGACGCGGCCATCACCACCGACATCATCGTCGGCTTCCCTGGCGAGACCGAGCATGACTTCACGGACACGCTCGACATCGTCCGGAGGGCTAGGTTCGCCGGGGCGTTCACGTTCCAGTACTCGATCAGGCCTGGCACGCCCGCCGCGACCATGCCTGACCAGATCCCCGCCCGGGTCGTCGCCGAGCGGTACGAGCGGCTGGTCGCGGTGGTCGAGGAGATCACCCTCGCCGAGAACCAGGCGCAGGTCGGCCGCGAGGTCGAGGTGCTCGTGGCCGACGGCGAGGGCCGCAAGGACGAGGTGACGCACCGGATGTCCGGCCGGGCCAGGGACAACCGGCTGGTGCACTTCAACCCGGCGCCGGCAGCGGCGGGCGAGCCGGCCGTCCCGGCACCGCCCCGGCCCGGCGACCTGGTCACCACGGTCGTGACCACGGTCGCGCCGCACTACCTGATCGCCGACGGCGCCCCGCTGTCCGTGCGCCGGACTCGCGGCGGCGACGCCTGGGCGGCCCGCGTGGCCGAGGGACCTTCGCCGGCGCAGGCGCCACTGTTGCTTGGCATGCCTGCGATGCCCAGCTCATGATCGCGGACTCCCGTCGGCGTTCTTCGCAGGCAGACGTCCGTGATCATGGAGGTGCGAGGCTGATCGCCGTGGTGGGGCCGACAGCGGCGGGCAAGTCCGAGCTGTCGCTGCGGCTGGCCAGGGAGCTGGACGCCGAGGTGATCAACGCCGACTCGATGCAGCTCTACCGGGGCATGGACATCGGCACAGGCAAGCTCGGCGTCGCCGAGCGCGACGATGTACCGCACCACCTGCTCGACATCTGGGCCGTTACCGAGCCAGCGAGCGTCTCTGAGTACCAGCGGCTGGCCAGGACCGCGATCGGCGACATACTGAGCCGGGGCCGGACACCACTGCTCGTGGGCGGGTCCGGCTTGTACGTCCGCGCGGCGATCGACGACCTGGAGTTCCCTGGCACAGACCCGGCGCTGCGCGCCCGCCTGGAGGACGAACTGGCCGCCGTCGGCGCTGCGGCGCTGCATGAGAGGCTGGCCGCCGCCGACCCGGCCGCCGCAGCGGCGATCCTGCCGAGCAACGGGCGCAGGATCGTGCGGGCGCTCGAGGTGATCGAGTTGTCTGGCCGGCCGTTCACCGCCACGCTGCCCGAGTACGCCTCCGTGCTGCCGACTACGCAGATCGGCCTGGCCGTGCCCCGCCCCGAGCTGGACCGGCGGATCGCCGAGCGAGTACGCCGGATGTGGCGGGATGGCCTGGTCGACGAGGTGCGCGCGCTGGCCGGCGCCGGTGCGCCTGCCACGGGCTTGCGTGCGGGCCGGACGGCGAGCCGGGCGCTAGGGTACGCCCAGGTGCTCCGCTACCTCGACGGCGAGTGGACGCAGGAGCAGGCGCAGGATGAGACGATCGCGGCGACGCGGCGGTTCGCCCGCAGGCAGGAGTCTTGGTTCCGGCGCGATCCGAGAGTCCGCTGGCTGCCCGCCGGCGAGCCGGTGCCGACGACCGTGGCGCTGACCGCGATCGGCGAGCACGCGCGCGTGTCTGGCTAGCATCTGGCTATGCGTTATGCCAAGGGCCACGGTACGGGGAACGACTTCGTCGTCCTTCCCGACCTCGATGATCGCCTTGACCTGAGCCCGGAGCTCGTCCGCAGGCTCTGCGACCGGCGGACGGGAATCGGCGCCGACGGGGTGCTTCGGGTGGTCCGGGTGCGTGCCAACGGCGCCGGGAGGGCGGGTGCGCCGTCCTGGTTCATGGACTACCACAACGCCGACGGTGGCGTCGCCGAGATGTGCGGCAACGGCATCAGGGTCTTCGCCAGGTACCTGACCGACCATGGCCTGGCGGCGGGCCCCGAGATCGCCATCGCCACCAGGGCGGGCACCCGGGTGGTGCGGCTGGTGGACGGCGGGCTGTTCCGCGTGCAGATGGGGCCGGTCCGGGTGGGCGGTGCGAGCTGGGCGATCATCGGCGACCAGCGCTGCGAGGGCCTAGTGATCGACGTGGGCAACCCGCACCTGGCCTGCGTCATAGACCAGCCGGTCAGCGAGTTGGACTTGAGCCGGCCGCCCGAGGTGGACCCCGCGGCGTTCCCCGATGGCGTCAACGTCGAAGTGGTCCGGCTGACCGGGGAGCGGTCGATCGAGATGCGGGTGCGCGAGCGCGGATCTGGGGAGACGATGTCGTGCGGCACCGGGGCGGTCGCGGCCGCGGTCGCCGCTGCTGCGGCGACCGGCGAGTGGCCTTCGGACGGCGCCGAGCCGTGGACGGTCCAGGTGCCAGGCGGCAGCCTGACGGTCGTCGCCGGGACGACCGCCAGCCTGCTGACCGGACCCGCCACGATCGTCGCGGAAGGCGAGATCCTCGATTCGTGGCTGAACTTGCCTGGCTAACCGGCCTGGGGCGGTCAACGAGTCATGGCAGACATCCGGTCGGCTCGCAGCTGGGCCGTACTTCACCTTGGTGGGGCTCTTCGCGCAGGGAACGGCTCCGCAGTGCTGTCCGGCACGGCCGACCGGACGGGGCAAAATGGGCTATTCGGTCACAGGTTCGGGCGGTGGGTGGCCTGGTACGTTCTGGCCCAGGCCAGGACCGTACCAGGGGTCACTTGGTTATCTCACGTCACAGATCATGATCGTTTTCGCTGAATGAATGGCGGATCGGTCCGGTTATTCCGGGTCAAGGGCACATTGACCAGACCGGCGGCTGGGG
>JASIBM010000357.1 GCA_030045175.1 Streptosporangiaceae bacterium
CTCTCACGAAAGGCCTGGATCCGTTCGAGGGGTGGGCGAATTGCGACGACCTCGGCCCGCTGTTCTCGGACGAGCTCGGGCCGGTGAAGGGCGCTCTGTCGGCGCCGACCATGCGTCTGGTGGCCATCGGCCTGGCAACCGCGCTGAGCCTGCCGCGACCCCCTTGATTGGAGGCCTTGAACCTGGCCGCTGCCTGGCCGCTGATGTGGGCGGCCCGGCAGCGGCCGGTTGTCGCGCCTGGTTGGCGTGGCCTGGCCTGGACGGGCCACGCCCGGCGCTAGAGCGGCAGGCCGGCCTCGAGGTGGGCGAGGGCGGCGTCGATGCGGGCGAGCATGTCGTCCCCCGCGTGCTCGTCGGCCCACTCGCTCCAGGGCATCGTGGCCGCCATGATCACCCCCACGACCGCGCCTGCCATGTTGCGGACGGCGAAGTCGTCGGGGTCGCGGCCGGATCGTCTCGCCGCGGCCTCCGCGATCACGCTGATCGTGCGGGCGAACTCGTCCATGGCCTTGGCCCGCAGCTCGGGCACGGTGAGTATGAGCGCGGTGGTCTCTCGCAGTCGCGACAACTCGTCCTCGCCAAACGAGGCGAACGCCGACCTGGCCGCGGCCCGGAACGCGGCAACCGGCGAAATCTCGGCTGGCTGCGCCTCGAAGGCTTCGATGGCAAGTATGTCGAGATCGTCCTGGAGCACCACGTCTTCCTTGGTCGGGAAGTAGCGGAAGAACGTGCTCGGCGAGACCTCGGCCGCGTCAGCGATCTGGTCGACGGTGGTCGCCTCGTAGCCCTGCTCGCGGAACAGCCGCAGCGCGTGCTCCCTGATGGCGGCGCGCGTCTTGGCCTTCTTGCGTTCTCGCAGCCCCGGTCTCTCGCCGGGTGGCGCCTCATTCATTCGTCCACCTCCGGCGCCGCGCCCGCCCGCGCGGGCGAGCGCGGCGAGTCACGACGTCATTCTCCATGCCCGCCGCCGTGCTGGCCCGGGGGGACACTCTGTTGCCCGGGGGCACTGCCGCCAGGGGCTCCGTGATCCGGGGCGTGCTGTAGCACCGCCAGCTCGGGCGATTCGGCCGCGACGGGGGCGGCCGGTGCGCTCTCGGCTGGCGACGCATAGGGTCGGCTGGTCAGGAACGCCAGCCCGAGTGCGGCGGCGACGATGGCGATCGCCGCGCATACCCACAACATCACATCCATTCCGTGCACGTACGCGCCGCGAACCTCGTCGAGCAGCGCGACGGACCTGGCCTTCTTGGCCACGGCGACGCCGCCCACGATGCTGGCGCGGGCGTCCGCCACCACCGCGCCGGGCAGGCCGGCCAGGTGGAGCCTGCCCCGGTACACGGTGGCGAGGATGGTGCCGAGCACTGCCACCCCGATCGTGCCGCCGACCTGGCGCATCGCGGTCATCAGCGCCGATCCCGACCCGCTCCGAGCGGGCGAGAGAGCGCCGAGCGCCGCGTTCAGGGCGGTTGGCATCGCCAGGCCCAGGCCGAAGCCGGTGACGGAGAACCAGGTGGCCGCGAAGCCCGAGCCGCTCGCGATGGTCGTGCCGGCCCCGACCGCGAGAGCCGCCGCCATGATCACGAAGCCCACCGCCACCAGGTATCGCGGGCCGACCAGCGGAGCAGGAGATGCCGCATCGGAACGACCCCCCGCAACCCGCCGCGGTTTGCGCGGGGTCTGCAGCCGCTGACCGAGGGTCAGGCCCACGATCAGCCCGCCCATCATCGGCAGCATCCGGATCCCGGCGCCGAGCGAGTCGAAACCGCGCACCTCCCTGAAGTACAGCGGCATCGCGAACACCAGGCCGAAGAGCGCGAACGACACGAGCGTCGCTAGCGTCGTTCCCCAGGTGAATCCGGCCGAGGAGAACAACGTGAGGTCGACCAGTGGGGTGACCGCCCGGGAACGCTCGGCGACCCATCGCTCCCAGGCGACGAACGCGGCGAGCACGACGACGCCGGCCACCATGGTGCCGATGGCGGTGGCGCTGCCCCACCCGTCCTCGCCAGCCTTGATCAGGCCGTAGGTCAGCAGCGTCAGCCCGGCGCTTGAGATGACGATGCCGGCCAGGTCCAGGCGCGGGCCGCGCTCGCCGCGCGACTCAGGCATCAGCGTGATGACGGCGACGATGGCGATCAGCACGACCGGGACGTTGATCAAGAAGACGGAGCCCCACCAGTAGTGATCAAGCAGCCACCCGCCTAGTATCGGGCCGATCGGGTAGCCGAGGAACGTCGCGCCGCCAACGGCAGCGATCGCCCTCGGCCGCTCCTCGGGCGTGAACATGACCGGCAGCACTGCCAGTGACAGCGGCAAGATCACCGCGGCCGCGACGCCGAGCACCGCTCGCGCGGCGATGAGCTCGCCAGCCGAGCTTGAGTAGGCGCAGCCGAGGGAAGCTACCCCGAACAACACCAGCGCGCCGAGCAGCATGCGCTTGCGGCCGAGCCGGTCACCAAGCAGCCCGGCGGGCAGTAGCGCGGCGGCGAGCACCAGGCTGTAGGCGTCCACGAACCACTGCTGGTCACTCGACGACGAGTGCAGGTCCGCGGACAGGGTCGGTATCGCCAGGGTCAGGACGAACAGGTCGAGAGCGACCACGAGGACGCTGAGGGACAGGGCGGCGAGCGCCCACCACCGGCGGGAACCGGTCGTTGGGGTTGTCATGGCAGTCACCTCCTTGTGGAACTTGATTCCGAGTAAGAGCCTTACACATTTGATAGTCTCTGTCAATTAGCTGGAGCACTCAGCTCGCCTGAACGAGGAGGAACGCAAGCCCCGGGCAGGACGACGAGCCGGGGGCAGCCGCTCCCGCCAGCCTTGACAGACTGGGGAGACTGGTGTCGTGGGGCCGGCGGCTGATCGGGCGCCGGCCCGCGACCGTGACGGCGGAGCCGGGAGATGTCATGCCACAGCCAGAGGGCAAGGAGCTTGAGCGGGTCCGGGCGCGCCGGGCCGAGTTGCGCGACAAATACCTGAAGCCCAAGGGGACCAGGCCGCATACGACCGTTCAGGGCGTGCACCATCTCGCCCTGATCTGCCGCGACACGGAAGAGACGATCAGGTTCTACCAGGAGTTCCTGGGGTTTCCGCTGGTCGAGCTCGTGGAGAACCGGGACTACGCAGGCTCGAATCACTTCTTCTTCGACATCGGCAACAACAACCTGCTCGGGTTCTTCGACTTCCCCGGCCACGATCACCCCGCGTGGATGGAGACGATCGGCGGGGTGCAGCACCTGGCGATCTCCGTCTCGCCCGAGCAGTTCGACGCGGCCAAGCGCAAGCTCGAGGCGGCCGGGGTGGACTACCTTGGCCCGGACCGCGGCGTCGAGGAGAGCATGTACTTCCGCGACCCGAACGGCGTCGGGCTTGAGCTCTACCGCGAGAAGCTCGGCATCTTCAATGGCGAGCCGTTGCTTGACTGACGAGCCGCTGTTGATCGGTCAGCGGAGCTCGCGGCGGATGACGAGGCGCAGCCCTGACCAGGTCTTGTCGATCGCGCATACCTTGTTATCGACCAGGCCGGCGGGCAACGCGACCTCGCGGATGACGTTATCCGTCATGTCGGTGGGCACCTTGGACGCGCGTTTCGGCCAGGCGATCCACAGCCCGCAAGCCGGCGCCATCCGTGCCCTGAGCCGGTCGAGCGCGTCTTCTAGCTCGGCCCGCCAGGTGACGAACGCCACGATCACGTCGAAGAGCGGTACTTCCTCTAGATCGGTGCGAATCACGGCCTGGCCGGCGACCTCGAAGGCAAGCCGGTCGGTGAAGCCGTCGGGCGCACCGACGACGGCGACCTCGTCGTCCTCGCCTATGCCCAGCTTGCGTGCGAGCGGAGTACCCGAGTAGCCGGCTTGCGTGCTCATGCCGATGCCCGGCTCGCGTCGGGCATGCCGGAAGGCTGGCTCGCGTCGGGCATGCCGGAAGGTCGGCTCACGTCAGTCGCGGCCGCGCAGCGTCTCGAGCCCGTCACCGGACAGATCGTCCAAGGCGACTTTGCGACCTGTCATCGCCATGACCAGTGACAGGATCGGGCCGGTCACCTCGGGGCCAGATCCGGTGCTCCATTCTGTGTCGTTCGCCTTCAGCGTCAGGTCATCGATCCGGTTCTTGGCGCCGATCAGCAGGTTCGAGGCCTTGAAGAAATCGGCGACGCGTACCACGGCCCCGATCGGATAATCGCGTTTGATCCCCAGCGGCCTGCGAATGTCCTCGCTGTGGATGACTGCCTCGCCGAGCATCGCCTCGACCGGGCCCGGTGGATGGTTCGTCGCGTCTACCAGGGCCCGGAATTCGGCCAGGCCCTCCGCCGGCGTCCCGGCTCGCTCACGGGCGACGTCCTTGGCGACCATGGCGTCGAACCGGAAGCCGGATGCGGCGAACTTCGCGAAGAACTTCGGCGGAGTCATCCTGGCGGTGGCCGTCATGTGGGCCAGGACATCGCGCACGGACCAGCCTGAGCAAAGCGACGCGGTCGCCCACCCGGCGTCATCCAGGGACTCCAGGTCGGTCGCGAGCGCTGCACGCTCGGCGCGGATGAACGGCCAGGGGCTCGCAGCAGGCATTCATTCCTCCCGGAAACGTCAGATCGCCAGCATGGCAGCATCGTGGGGCTGGCGTCAGCCCGATTAGGGCGTGACAGGCGCCTGGCGGCTGGCTCGCGATCGTCGGGCATCGCGGCGTCAGTTCAATCGAATCCGCCGGGTCCGGTCGTTGCGCCGGCGATGGAGCGTCCAAAATAACCCAACGGACCCAGCAAGGGTTATTGACGTCAAAGAGTATCTAACTGCATAATTCCATCGACTAGGGCAGGCGCTATGGCATCAATACCAACATGGGTCACCCAGACGCACGAGTCGCTCCTGCCTCCGCCAAGGTGGATGGAGACAACATGGCCCGAAGGATCCGCACGAGAGGCCGGCGAGGACGCCTGGCAACGGGAGCGGTGCTGATGGCGGCTAGCCTGACGGCGCTCTCGGGCTGCGCAAGCGACGCGGCGTCCCCGGCGGCCAGCTCGTCGGCGCTTCCGTCAGCACCAGCGGGTCAGTACCGGACCTTCAAGGTCACCCTGTCAGCCGGCGTCTACAAGATCACGTTCACTCCTGTGGGCGGCATCGTAGGTTCCGGCGTGTCTGGCAGCGGCACGGCTAGTGGTGAAGCGGCGTGCCTGCACGACGACGTCTCAGGCACCGTCCCAGCCAGCACCCCGGACACATTCACGGTCACGGTCGTGCCCGGCGGCGTCGGGTATTTCTACATCACCTACACCGGCAGCGCTAGCGTGAGCGGCCCGACCAAAGTCGGATCGGGGGGCGCCTGCCCGGCGTCATGATCTGCGGGGAGGAAGCATCGACGTGGGTTTGCCTGCCGCACCCGGCAGAAGGTAAAACGGCAGGGAGTTGCTCATGGCGGTGCCGCCGCGCTGGCCCTGGCCCCGGCTAGATCCGAATCGGCGGGGACTAGAGCGCGGGCCGCCGCGATTGCGCTGGCTGAGCTGGAGGCGGGCCGGTGAAGACGGTCATCGTAGCGGCCAGCATCTCGTTGTTGTTGTCCCTCTTCGGTACGCCACTGGCGATCCGGGTCTTCCGCCGGCGCGGATATGGCCAGCTGATCCGCGAGGAGGGCCCGGCCGCGCACGCCACGAAGCGCGGTACCCCGACGATGGGCGGCATCGTCATCGTGATCGCCAGCCTGATCGGCTACGCGGTCGCTGATGTAGTGACCAAGCAGGCCATGCAGCCATCAGGCATGCTCGTGCTCGGCCTGATGGCCGGGCTGGGCCTGGTCGGCTTCCTCGATGATTTCATCAAGATCTACCGTCAGGCTAGCCTCGGCCTGCGCAGCGGCGCCAAGCTCGCCGGTCAGGCGGTCGTCGGCGCCGTATTCGCGGTCGAGGTGCTCAGGTACCCGAACAGCTACGCGCTGACACCAGGTGACCCGCAGTTGTCGTTCTTCCGGGACTTCGGGCCCACGCTGAGCGCACTGCCGTTCGTGCTCTGGATCGTTGTCATGATTGCGGGTACGTCCAACGCGGTGAACCTTACCGACGGCTTGGACGGGCTCGCGACTGGTGCGGCGATCTTGGTACTGGCTGCCTACGTGCTGATCGCCAACTGGCAACTTCGCAATGAGTGCTCGAACCTCATCACCAAGAACTGCTATTTCGTCCGGGATCCTCAGGATCTCGCGGTGGTCGCTGCGTCGGCGCTCGGTTCCTGTTTCGGATTCTTGTGGTGGAATGCGCCGCCGGCCAAGATCTTCATGGGCGACACCGGATCGCTCGCGCTCGGCGGCGTGCTCGCTGGCCTGGCGGTGTGCACGAAGACAATGCTGCTGCTCGTGATACTCGGCGGCCTGTTCGTGATCATAGCGATGTCGGTTATCATCCAGGTCGGTTTTTTTAAACTGACGGGCAAGCGGGTCTTTCGCATGGCGCCATTGCAACACCATTTCGAATTGCTTGGCTGGGCGGAGACCACCATCGTGATCCGGTTCTGGCTGATAGCCGGGCTATGCGCTGGCCTCGGAGTCGGCCTATTCTACGTGCAATGGCTTACTGGCGTGGGAAACTGACCTGCGGCAGGGCGGAGTCGCATTGATTTGAGGCTTCGCCGGGTAGGCCTTGACTACCAGGCACGCTGGCGGCGTTCTGGTCGGCATCACCGCGTCAGGTGAAGTCGAATCCGCCGGGCCGGTCGTTGCGGTCGGCGATGAGGCCGGCCAGCGTGGAGATGGCGATCTCGGGCGGGGTCCTCGAGCCGATGTTCAGCCCGATCGGCCGGTGCACCCTGGCGATCTCATCGGGCTCGACGCCGAGCAGCGCGAGGGCTTGCAGATGAGGCGGCTCGTGCCGGGGGCTGCCCATGATCCCGACCCAGCGCGCCTTGGTGGCCAGCGCGTCGCGGAGCATGACGCCGAGTTCGTCCCTGTGATGGTCGGTGACCACGATGTCGGTGCTCGCGTCCGCGTCGTCGTCGATGTCCGCCCTGACCTCAAGCTCCCCGCCGCTCGCCTGCCCGGCGAGCTCCGCGTCCGGCTCGACGAGCACCGGCCGGTATCCGGCGTCCGCGGCGTACCGCAGCAGGTACCTGGCGACCGGCGTCGCGAACACGGCGACGAGCGCGCGGCTGGCCGGCGGGGGCGAAGTCGTGCCGTGCGCTACCTCGCAGGTCGGGTCGTGCTCGGCGGGCCCGTGCCCATGCTCGTGGTCGTGGCCGCGGTATTCGGAGGTCATAGCCCCGAGCTTGCCACGTGCTGGCGGGACGCGCCACGCATGCCAGGAACGGCCCGGGGAACGCGCTAGCCGGCCAGCAGGTCGCGGATTGCCTGCGCGAGCGGTTCCATCCTGGCCCGCGCGGCCCGCCTGGCCTCGGTCAGGCGCCCGGCGATGACCGGCTCCACGACCTGGATGTACGCCTTGATCTTCGGCTCGGTGCCGCTCGGCCTGATCACCACCCTGGCCCCTGGCAGCCAGTACCGCAGCACGTCGGCCGACGGCAGGTCGGCGGTTCCGCCGGTCAGGTCGGAGCTGTCGGTGATCGGCTGGCCGGCCAGCTCCCGCGGCGCATCGGCCCGCAGCCTGGACATCACGTGCACGGGCGCCTGGGTCGCGATCGTGACCTGCTCGGTCAGGTGCACCCCGTGCGCGACCTCCAGCGCGTCGTACGCCTCAAGCAGCGACTCGCCGCCCGCCCTGGCGCGCGCGGCCAGGCCGAGCACGGCAAGCGCGGCGCCTATCCCGTCCTTGTCCCTGACCGTCGTGCCGACCGTGTAGCCGAGAGCCTCTTCATAGCCGAATACGAAACGCAGTTCCGGCCGCAGATCGCCGGCCCGCACGATCCACTTGAAGCCGGTGAGAGTCTCCGCGTACTTGGCGCCAGCCGCGGCCGCCATGCTGGCCAGCAGCGTGGCCGAGACGATCGTGCTGACCACGAGCGGCTGCTCGCCGCTGCCCGCCGCTTCGGCCTTGGCCGAATCCTGGCCAAGCAGGTAAGCCCCGAGCAGCGAGCCGAGCTGATCTCCGGTCAGCGTCCGCCATCCGCCCGGTGCGTTGTCATCAGGAACGGCCACCGCCAGCCGGTCGCCGTCCGGGTCGTTCGCGAGCACCAGGTCCGCCCCGGAGCGCCTGGCCTGCGCCAGCGCGAGGTCCAGCGTGCCGGGCTCCTCCGGGTTGGGGAACCTGACGGTGCGGAAGTCCGGGTCCGGCTTCGCCTGCGCCTCGACGAGATCGGGCGGCGGGAAGCCCGCCTGCTCGAACGCTCGCATGGCCAGATCGCAGGCGACACCGTGCAGCGGGGTGTAGATGTAGCGCAGCCAGGCCGCGCTCTTCGGAGCCGGGGCAGCGGCGCAGATCGCGTCGAGGTACGCGGTGGCGATCTCATCGCCATGCCTGATGATCAGGGGATCATCGGGCGCGGCGACCGGGATCCGCAGCAGCGAGCTGATCGACCTCGTCGCCGCCTCGATCTCGAGGTCCGCCGGCGGGACGATCTGCGCCCCGTCGGCCAGGTAGAGCTTGTAGCCGTTATCGGCGGGCGGGTTGTGGCTCGCTGTGATCATGACGCCGGCGGCGGCCCGCAGGTACTTGATCGCGAACGCGAGCAGCGGTGTCGGCTGCCTTGGCGGCAGCACGTGGACCGTGATCCCGGCCCCGGCCAGCACGGCCGCGGCCTCGCGCGCGAAGTCATCGGACCTGTGCCGCGCGTCGCAGCCGATGACGACCCCGGCCGCGGCCGCGCCAGGATCGACGTACAGCAGCCAATGGGCCAGGGCTGCCGTGGTGCCGCGCACGACGGCGCGGTTCATCCTGTTCGGCCCGGCTCCGATGGCGCCGCGCAGGCCCGCGGTGCCGAATTCAAGGTGACCGGCGAACCTGTCGGCCAGGTCGGCGGCCGCTCGCGTGGTCTTCTCGTCTGTTCCCGGGGCCGTCGCCGCGGCGAGTATCGCCGATAGCTCGGCCCGGTCGTCGTCGTCTGGATCATCGAAGATCCAGGCCGTCGCCGCGGTGTTCAGTTCCTCGGTGATCACGTCAGCACTCCTGGCAGGATCTGCGCGAGCAAGGCGCCGACTCGTGCGGCCGCGCCGCGTCCGGCGGCGATCACTTCCGCGTGGTCGAGTCCGGTGGCGGCTAGCCCGGCGGCGGGGTTGGTGATCAGGGAGATGCCGAGCACCTCGAGGCCGAGGTGCCTTGCCGCGATCGCCTCCAGCGCGGTGGACATGCCTACCATGTCCGCGCCAGCGGCGGCGAGCATCCTGATCTCCGCCGGGGTTTCGTAGTGCGGACCGGGCAGGGCCGCGTAGACGCCCTGGGCCAGCGTCGGATCAGCCCGGGTGGCCAGCGCGCGCAGCCGAGCCGAGTAGACCTCGGTCAGGTCCACGAACCTGGGGCCATAGCCGGCTGGCGGCTCGGGGCCGGCCAGCGGGGACCGGCCGGTCAGGTTGATGTGGTCGCGCAGCAGCACCGGCTGGCCGACCTGATAGCTGGCGTTGATCCCGCCTGAGGCGTTGGTCAGCACGATCGCCCGGCAGCCTGCGGCGGCCGCCGTGCGGACGCCGTGCACGACCGCGTCCACCGGGTGACCCTCGTACAGGTGCGTCCGGCCCAGGTAGATGAGCACCCGCAGGTCGCCGATCAGCACCGAGCGAGCCGCGCCCGCGTGGCCGGCGACGGTGGGCTGAGGGAAGCCGCCGAGCTCGGTTACGGCGAACTCGACCGGCGCCCGCGTGGCGGGACTGGCTGGCCCGGTGGTGGCTGGTGCTGTGCTGGCCGGCCCGGGAGGGCTCAGGGCGTCGGCGGCCGGCGCCCAGCCAGAGCCGAGCACAACGGCCACGTCGTGCTCGGCTCGGCCGGACAGCTCGGCCAGCCTCGCCGCGCTGGCCCGCGCAGCACCGTACGCGTCGTCACTCATGTCATCACCCGCAGCATGTGAATAAAGGAGCCTGGCCGCTCACGCCTTCACGTAGGGCTTGCCGTCGGCGGCGGGCGCCCGCACCTTGCCGACCAGGCCGGCCACGGCGACGATCGTGGCCACGTACGGCACCATCGCCAAGATGTTGGAGTTCACCGGCACGCCGAGCAGTCCGAGTAGGGCGCCGAGTTGGCTGCTGAAGCCGAACAGCAACGCCGCCGCGATCGCGCCACCTGGCCGCCACCGCCCGAAGATCATGGCCGCGAGCCCGATGTACCCGAAGCCGTCGCTCATGCCCGTGCCCGTGCTGCCCGCGCTGAACAGGCCCACGCTGCCGACGGTGAGGTAGGCGCCGCCGATCCCGGCGACCATGCCGCCGAGTATGACGTTGCGGTAGCGGTTCCACAGCACCCTGATCCCGACCGTGTCGGCGGCCGTCGGGTGCTCGCCGACGGCGCGGACGCGCAGGCCCCACCGGGTGCTGAACAAGCCCACCTGGACCGCGATGATCACGAGGTAGGTGATGTACAGCAGGACATTCGAGTCGAAGAAGATCGGCCCGATGACCGGGATGTCGCCGAGCAGCGGGATCTTATAGGGCTCGAAGAAGTTGCCGGTGTTCCACGTGTTCGAGTACGGGGCCATCACCCGGTCATACAGGTAATTGGTAAAGCCCAGGGCGAGCAGGTTGATCACGACGCCGAGGATGATCTGGTCGACGCGATACTTAATCGCGAAGACCGCGAGCAACGCCCCGACCAGGCCTCCGGTCAGCGAGCCAGCGATCAGGCCGAACCAGAGCCCGACGGTGGCGCCGACCACACTGGCCACCGCGGCGGACGCGAACGCTCCGCACAGCAGCTGGCCCTCGATCGCGATGTTGATCACGCCGGAGCGCTCGCACAAGAGGCCGGAGAGCGCGCCGAGCACGAGCGGGATGGCCGCGGTGACCGTGCCCTGGAGCAGGATGACCATGCTGATCGGCCCCACCGAGTTGCCCGCGTCGGACCAGCACAGCAGCGCCAGGATGAAGGCGAAAAGCACGACGGCGATGCCGATTCGCTTTTGCAGGCGGGACAGGTCGGTGGCCGCGCGCGCGACGCCAACGGCAGCCGATATCCCGCCGAGCACGTAGCAGGACAGCGCGCCAGGCAGGCGAACGTTCGGCACCTGGATGCCCTGGCCGGACACGGAGAGTCCGAAGACCGCGTCACCGCGGTGCGAGAACAGCCCGAACACCAAGATGTCGACGGCGCCGAGCAGGATGAAGGTGCCTGCGGCGAGATACCTGCGCTTGTCTGCCTGTGGCAGCGCCACGGCGACGGTCGGTACTGGGCTGGTCAGCGTGCTCATCCGTTCCACCCCTTAGCGACGGCCTCCATGCCGCTGCCGGACGCTCCGCGTAGCCGGAAGATGGCCCTGATCAGCGGCGGTGCCGCGACGAACAGCACGATGAGCCCCTCGAGTACCTGGACGATGTCGACAGGGACGGTCGTGTAGGTCGCGACGATCGTGCCGCCGGCGTCGATCGCGCCGAATAGCAGCCCGGCAAGGACCACGCCCATCGGCTTGGCGCGGCCGAGCAGCGCGACCGTGATCCCGTCGAACCCGTAAGTGCCGTAGGTGCTCGTGCCGAGCGGCGGCGGCGGGGAGCTCCCTGACATGATGATGACGGCGCCCGCGAGGCCGGCCAGGGCGCCGGCGATCAGCAGCACGAGCACCCAGGCTCGCTCGACCTTCATGCCCGCGCTGCGCGCCGCGCTCGGGTTCGCGCCGACCGTGCGGAACTGGAAGCCGAGGGTGCTGCGCGATAGCAGCCAGGCGACCGCGACCGCGGCCGCGATCGCGATCAGGAATCCCACGCTGGCCTGCGGCGGCGGGCCGCCCACGTGCGGCAGTTGCGCGTCCGGCTGGATCGGCGGGGCAATCTGGTTGTACTGATGCGGTGCCTGTAGCGCGCTCGGCGTCGACAGCAGGAAGTAAAGCAGGTAGATCATGACGTAGTTGAGCATGATCGTGATGATCACCTCGTGCGCGCCGGTCCTGGCCTTGAGCTCACCGGTGACCCAGCCGACGATCGCGCCGCCGGCGGCGCCACCCAGGACGCACGCGATCACGTGAATGACCGGCGGCATGCTGACCCCGAAGCCGAGCCACGCGGCGACGATGGCGCCGCCGATGAACTGGCTGGTGCCGCCGATGTTGAACAGGCCGGCCCGGAACGCGATCGCGACCGCGAGGCCGGTGAGGATCAGCGGCGTCGCCTCGAAGACGGTCTGCGACAGCGGGTAGAAGATCGCGCCGATCGAGCCGCCGTGGAAGGCTGCGCCGATCGTCGCCGGGCTGAAGACAGAGCCCTCGAACAACGCGGAGTACGCCGAGGCCACCGACTGCCAGGTCGCGGCGAGCGCGGCGCCTGGCGCGTAGCCGAAGGAATCCCAGGCGCGCAGCACGTTCGGGTCGGTGACCACGATGAGCACGCCGCCGACCACGAGCGCGGCGAAGATCGCCAGGATCGTGATGACGGCCGGGCTGCCCTCGGTGATCGCCCCGATGATGACGGCTCCGGTCAGCCGTGCGCGCGTTGGCTCGGAGCCGGGTGCCTCGGTGGCGGTTTGCTGGTCGGTCATCGGGAGAGCTCCTCGGCTGGCGGCTCGTCGTCAACCGCCGCTGGCACCGCGGGCCGTGCGCCGGCGCTTGACTGTGGTGCGTGCGCGGGCGCGACGGCCAGCCCGTCGCCTGGCCCGGCGGACTGGGGCTGGGCGTCGGCTGCCTCGGTGCTCGCGCCGGTCATCATGAGCCCGAGCTGAGCCTCTGGTATGTCGGGCGCGCAGAATCCGACGATCTTGCCCTCGTACATGACCGCGATCCGGTCGGAGAGCGCGTAGATCTCGTCGAGCTCGGAGGACACGATGACCACCGCGGTGCCGCGGTCACGCAGCGCGACGATCTGCTTGTGCACGAACTCGATCGACCCCACGTCAAGGCCTCTGGTGGGCTGGCTGGCCAGCAGCAGCTTGACCTGCCTGCTCACCTCGCGGGCCACGATCACCTTCTGCTGGTTGCCACCGGACAGGGTGCCAGCCCTGGTCATGACCGACGTGGTCCGCACGTCGTACTCGGTGACCAGCTTCTCGGCCGAGCTGCGCACCTCGTCGAGATTGAGCGCGATGCCCGACGCGTACGGCGGCTGGTCGTAGACGTCGAGTATGAGGTTCTCCGCCACCGAGAAGTCACCGACCAGCCCGTCCTCCTGCCGGTCCTCTGGCACGTAGCTGATGCCGGCCCGCAGCCGGTCCCTGGTGCTCGCGTGGCTCAGGTCGGTGCCGTTCAGCCGGACCGAGCCGGTGGACGGCCGCAGTCCCATCAGCGCCTCGCAGAGCTCGGTCTGGCCGTTGCCCTGCACGCCGGCCACGCCGAGGATCTCCCCGGCCCGCACCTGGAAGGACAGGTCGCGGACCGAGTGCTCGCCGCGCTCGCCCTGCACGCTGAGCTGGGCGACGTCGAGCACCACGTCCTGCGGGTGAGCCTGCGTCTTGTCCACCCTGAGCTGGACCGCGCGGCCGACCATCAGCGCGGCGAGCTCGGAGTCGCTGGTGGACGGCGGGCGCTCGCCCACCACGTGGCCGCGGCGGATGATCGTGATCGTGTCGGCGATCGCCTGGACTTCCTTGAGCTTGTGCGAGATGAACACGATCGACCTGCCGCCCGCGCGCAGCTCGCGCATGATCCGGAACAGGTCCAGCGTCTCCCCTGGGGTGAGCACCGCGGTCGGCTCGTCGAGCACGAGGACGCTGGCGTCCCGCAGCAGCGCCTTGATGATCTCCACCCGCTGCTGCACCCCGACCGGCAGGTCCTCGACGTAGGCATCGGGATTGACCTGAAGGCCGAACCGCTCGGAGAGCTCGAGCACGTCCCTGCGCGTTCGCTTGCGGTCGAGCAGCCCGAATCGCCTGACGCGCTCAACCCCGAGCGTGACGTTCTCGGCGACCGTGAACACGGGGACCAGCATGAAGTGCTGGTGCACCATTCCGATCCTGGCCGCGATCGCGTCCCTCGGGCTCTTGATGCTCACGCCGATGTCGTCGATGAGGATCTCGCCCTCGTCGGGCTGAACCAGCCCATACAGGACGTTCATCAACGTGGTCTTGCCTGCGCCGTTCTCGCCGAGCAGCGCGTGAATCTCACCCGGCTGGACCACGAGGTCGATGTGGTCGTTGGCGACCAGGTCGCCAAAGCGCTTGGTGATGCCGCGCAACTCCAGCTTCACCGAAGCCCTCCCCTCGGCTCATGTTGTGATCCTGGCCGGGGTCGCCCTGGCCGGGGCGTGTCGCCACCGGCAGGCGGGCGGGCTCGGCTGGCGAAGCGGTCACAACTGTAAGCTCACGCACTCACCTGAGCAGCGCCCCCGGTCTCGGCCGGGGACGCTGCCCAAGTATGACCTAGTTTTCCGCCTTGTTGCGCACCGGTTACACCGGGCTCTTGGTCTGGGGCACGATGGTGCCGTTCTCGATCTCCGTCTTGATCGTGTTCAGCTCGTTCACCAGGGTGGTCGGGACCTTGCTCTGGAAGTCGTGGAACGGCGCGAGCACCGCGCCGCCGTTCTTCAGCGTGCCGATGTAGGTGCCGCCCTTGAAGTTGCCGTTGGCCGCCTGGAGCACAGCGTTCTCGACAGCGGGGGCAAGTCCCTTCGTCACGCTCGTGATCATGTACTGGCAGTAGTTGGCGGCGCTGATGCACCCGTCCGTGTCCACCCAGAACATGTACACGTGCTTGCCGCTAGCGTCGGCCGTCTTGATGGCCGCCGCGGTGCCCAGGCCGTCGCCGCCGGCCACAGGGAAGATGATGTCCGCGTGATCACTGATGAACAGGTTGGTGATCCGCTCGGCCGCGGCGGGGTCGCCGAACGGGTTGTTGCCGCCGACGAAGACGCCCTTCTGGGTCTGCTCGTCCCAGCCGAGCACCTTGACGTGCGTGTGGTGCTCCTTGTTGTAGTACATGACGCCATCCCAGAAGCCGTCCATGTAGATCGTGACGGTGCCGAACTGGGCGCCTCCGTACGTCCCGACCACGCCGGTCTTGGTCATCCCTGCGGCCAGGTAGCCACCGAGGAAGCCGTCCTGGACCGTGTTGAACACGAGCTGGTCGATGTTGTGCAGCACCGGCTTGGACAGGCAGGCCGAGGCGTAGGAACAGTCCACGATCGCGAACTTCTGGTGCGGGGAGGCCTTGGCGGCCGCCTCGGTCGCGCCGGCCATCAGGTAGCCGACGGTCACGATGATGCCGCACTTCTCGCCCTCGAACGCGGTGATGTTCTTGGCGTAGTCCGCCGACGAGGTGGACGGCAGGTACTTGACCGAGATCTTGCTCGGCTCCGCGGCCGCGGCGTTCTGCATGCCCTGCCAGGACGACTGGTTGAACGACTTGTCGTGGATGCCACCGGTGTCGGTGACCATGCAGCCAAGGAACTTGGCCGTGCTTGTGGATGTCGTCTTCGCGGGCTTGGCGCATCCTGCGGCGAGTACCGCCGCGATGCTGAGCGCGGCGACAGTCTTGACTGTCCCTCTCACGGAAACCTCCTCTGCGTGGGCGGTTGCTGCCGCCCTGGTGTCGCCGGCCCGTTACGCTGGCCCGGCCGGCCGGGCATGAGAGAACGCCCGGAGTCCCCCCGGGATGCTCAGGAATCTAATACCGTCACGACTGGTTCGGAAGCCGGCAAACACCCCGCCAGGGGTATGTTGTGAAATCGAGATAATGATGACGATCGACTGGCTCGCGCTGCGCGCGCGCGCCGCCGCTGCGGCGGGCAACGCTTACGCTCCGTACTCGCGGCTACGGGTAGGCGCCGCTGGGCTGGCAGCCAACGGCGCGGTGGTCACTGGCTGCAACGTCGAGAACGCCTCGTTCGGGCTGACCCTGTGCGCCGAGTGCGGCCTGGTCAGCGCGTTGCACGCGGCGGGGGCGGGCCGGCTGGTCGCGGTCAGCGTGGTCGCCGCGGACGGCGCGCCGCTGGTGCCGTGCGGGCGGTGCAGGCAGCTCTTGCTCGAGGCGGGCGGCGCCGGCCTGCTGCTCGACGCCGAGGGCGGCCCGCGCGAGCTCGGAGCGCTGCTGCCCGACGCGTTCACAGGTACGGACCTGGCCGAGCGCCGTGACGCCGGTGTCGGACGTGCCTGACGTCGTCGACTTGATCAGGGCCAAGCGGGACGGCGGTGAGCTCGCCGAGGCTGACGTCCGCTGGCTGATCGATGCCTACACCCGCGATCAGATCGCCGACGAGCAGATGTCAGCGCTCGCGATGGCGATCTTCTTCCGCGGCATGCGGCCGGCCGAGCTCGCGGCGTGGACCGACGCCATGGTCAGGTCCGGCCAGCGGCTCGACCTGGGCTCGGTACCCGCGCCGACCGTGGACAAGCACTCGACCGGCGGGGTAGGCGACAAGGTCTCGCTGATCCTGGTTCCGCTGGTGGCCAGTTGCGGCGCGGCGGTGCCTCAGCTTTCCGGCCGCGGGCTCGGCCACACCGGAGGAACCCTCGATAAACTGGAGGCCATTGCGGGCTGGCGGGCCGGACTGCCGGTGAGCGAATTTGTTAATATCCTGAAGACAGTCGGATGCGCTATCTGCGCTGCTGGATCCGACCTCGCGCCCGCCGACCGCAAGCTTTATGCGCTGCGCGACGTGACGGCGACCATCGAGTCCATTCCGCTGATCGCCAGCTCCATCATGTCCAAGAA